>JBELDQ010000202.1:0-3733 GCA_042094215.1 Polaribacter sp.
CTCACGACAGGTACTTTATGGATAAAATAATGGACTCGCTCTTTGTTTTTAGAGGAGAAGGAGTTATTGAGAACTTTCCAGGAAATTACTCTGATTTCAGAGCCTATGAAGACTCAAAACCAAAAGAAACTTCAGCACCAAAGGTAAAAAAAGAAGTTGTTGCCAAAAAAGCACCTCAAAAAGGAAAATTGAGTTTCAATGAAAATAGAGAATACGGGCTACTAGAAGCTGATATTGCAAAACTTCAAAAGAAAAAAGAGCGGATAGAAGCACAATTTTCGAACAACGAAATCGCAGCAGAAGATATCAATACAGTCTCTATAGAATTACAGCAAATTATCACTGATCTAGATCAAAAAGAAGAGCGGTGGTTCGAACTTTCTATGAAATTAGAGGACTAAGTTTCAAAATGTATTTACATCGACGACAGCGCTTCTTCAATTCGGACGCGATATCTTGATGAAGTTGGAATAGTAACATTCTGAATGGTGATGACATCTTTTTCGATCGCCTCAATCTTTCTACTATTCACAATATACCTTCTATGGCATTGAAAAAATTGATTGCTTGGAAATTCATCTAAAAAATCTAAAAGCTTTTTTCGAACGAGATAGGTTTTATGATCTTCTAAAATAATTTCTAAGTAATTACCCTCTGATTTTATGAATAGGATAGTAGCTGTTTTTAATTTGACTTTTTTACGACCCTTTTTTATAAAAACAAACTCCTCTTGTGAATCTTTCGCATATGACGAGCTAACATTTTTTTGCTTTTCTTCAAAACTCGTCAATGCAATAGAAAGAGTCGTCATTAAAGTAGGCTCTTGATACGGCTTCATTAGATACCCTTCTGGCTTTATCTCGAGTACTTCTTTCAGTGTTTTCTGGTCTCCATAGGCAGTTAAAAAGACAATAGGCAAATGCAAATACTCACGAATTTGCTGTGCCAACCAAATACCATTTTTTGAGCCTGCTAAATTGATATCTAGTAAAACGAGGTCTATTGCTGCACCTTGAATCTCTTTCCAAGCAGTTTCTGCTTTCGCAGTAGAGCCGGCGATTTCATACTTATTTTTGAGTAACATGGCTTCTAAACCAGCGCGAGATATGGCCAGATCCTCAACAATATAAACTTTTGTACTACCCTTCTCCATTCAATTCATTTTTAGTTTCAAACGCCATCTTATACGTAAGTCCATCTTTGTTTATAATCTCCAAGTCTGCATCTATCTCTTCAGCAGACATTTTTATCAATTTCAAGCCAAGTGTCTCTTTTAGATATTCTTCTGGTTCTTTAGACAAACCAACACCATTATCTGAATAGCTAAACTCATAGTGCCCTTCTTCTCGTATAATCATACTCACAGTAATAATTCCTCCAGCCTCATCAAATGCATGTTTCAATGTGTTGGTAATCATCTCATTTAAGATTAAA
The DNA here is from genome assembly GCA_042094215.1 of Polaribacter sp. Taxonomy (GTDB): domain Bacteria; phylum Bacteroidota; class Bacteroidia; order Flavobacteriales; family Flavobacteriaceae; genus Polaribacter. The sequence goes on from JBELDQ010000202.1 coordinate 1,435, forward strand.
CCTAACGCTGTCGCATAATCTATAGGTAGTGAAATATCTTCTACTTGAAGTTTGAATAGAATCCCCTTATTCGGAGAAAAATCGAGCAATCGATCTCCTAATTCTTTGAGGTACTTAGAAATACTTATCAATGATAAACTCTCTTCTTGGTATAACATCTCGTGAACCAATGCAACTGAGTTTATATGCTTCTGTGATTCATTTATAATTTCGGATAATTTCGGATCGTTATGCTTATTTGATTGTAAAAACAACAAACTCGATGTTAGCTGTAAATTGTTTTTTATGCGATGATGAATTTCTTTTAATAAAATAGTTCTCTGAGATAACATCTCTGCAATCTTATAATTCTGATCTTGAAATCTCTTTTTATCTTTCGTAGATTTTATAAAGAAAAGAAAAATCACCCCAAGCAATACAAACAAAAAAATTAGCAAAAAATTTTGAAACTTTATTTCGCTCTCACGGAGACGTATTTCATTGTCTTTTTTTTCGACTTCATATTTAGCCTCCACCTCCGCAATTTGTTTTTGCCTGATATTATCATTAATTGTAGTGGTGTATGAGAAAAGAAGATCTTTATATTTGTGTGATTCAGTGATCTCATCAACCTCGAGGTAATTGAAAAATAAGCGTTCAGAAAAATCTCGTTGTTTAAATAAAAAATTAATCTTGGTAGCCAACGCCAATCCCTCGAGAAAGTATGTTCTTGCTCGCATATTGAGCTCCTTGTTTACTTTACCTTTTTTATCCATTGCTCGCAACCCTACTTCATCACCAATAAGGTACAAAACATCACACATTTCAACTCCTAGATTGAACTCTTTCGCAATATCATATGCTTTAAAATAATAGTTTCTCGCTTCCGCATTTTTCCCCTGATATTGATAGGCAAAACCAATTTCATTATACGAATACAACATCAATTTATAAGCCCCTACTTCTTTGGCAATCTCTATACTTTTCTTGGACAACTCAATTACTTTTTCCTTGTCATCAAATTTATGCTCAATGATCGAGGCTCTTCTGTTGTAATAATACGCCAATGTTCTTTTTTCTATACCCCCAAATTGTATCATTTGACCGGCTTCTTCAATTAGCTGATAGGCTCTATCTATATCTTCAAGAAATCGGTAAAATTCTGCCAAATAAATTTTTGTGTTGAATATTCCATTTTGGTCCTTTAATTCCAGATATATTTTTTCTGCTTTTAAATAATTATTTAGGGCAATTGATCTATTTTCTATCAATCGATTTGCCTTCCCAAATTTTAAATAATGCGCTGCTAAAAATTTATCGCTGCAATTCTGACAGTTTTTAAAACCTTTCTTGTAGTAAAACACCGCTGAATCATTTTCTGATTTGTTGAAAAACAAATCCGCTTTTTTAAATAATTCCTTGTTTTGACTGAAAGTAACAATTGGGAATACTACTACTAAAAATAATCTCTTTATCATACGTATACAAAATAGCCAAAAGGCTTCGTTGTTGTACCCCAAAAATTATTCGCTGAATGCACACCAATCCTTCTTACTAGTTTGATGCTAGAAACGGCTGTATATTCCAGTATTCTTCATTGCTCTTTTCATACTCCTATTACTTAGAGATTGTACAATGAGAATTATATGTTTACAACACCTGTCACTAGAAAAGACATTGCTAGAATTTTCGATTTTCACAAAACTAGGAAGTTCTCTATGTGATTTAAACGTGGGGTCAATTCATTTAAATCCGGTCAAGCAGTGTAAATCGTTTTATATTTATTCGGCAAATATACGCTTTCTTAAAAAAAAAGGCCTTTTTAAAGTGGTATGAAAAAAAAAGACAAGATTAACCAGCACGAAAATGGAGGTTTTTGCACATAGGCAACATAGTACACGAGCATGATTATTCCATAGACTCGTTTCTAGTACGCATAGAAAAAGAGGAAAGTTCTAAGCTCTCCCCTCTTTCAAATATTTTTACAATGACCGATTTCAAAAGAAAAATCGAGGTAATATGTAGTAAACTCAGCAAGCTAAAAATGGTATATTCCACTCTTTATCTGACCCGCAATTAACTGAATTTCTCAATCAAACCTTGTGTTGAAAATCTCAACACCTCTGCTATAGAGAGGCTTTTTTCTTTACATCAAGTAGTTTTCATTAGTTCCTCTGCAAATATGAAAAACAAAACCATTCCTAACAAAAAATTGTGAAGTAAGGGGCTTTTTTTGTGAAGTTGATGGGGTTATAAACTCTAAATTAATGAATACTCGCAAAAATGATGTCTTGCTATGGCCTTCGAATTAAAAAACATC
>JBELDQ010000203.1:0-3675 GCA_042094215.1 Polaribacter sp.
GAGTTATTAACAAAAAAACCTCCCGAAGGAGGTTTTTTAGCTACTTTTAATAGGTGTTCTGTATGCTAATTTCGTTCAACAATAAATTCGGTTCTTCTATTTTTTTGATGTTCGAATTCTATACATTTCACCCAGTTAGAACAGTCATTTTTAAGTTTTGTTTCTCCAAATCCTTTCGATTCAATTCTATTGGGGTCTATGCCGTATTCTATGATGTAGTCTACAACAGATTTTGCTCGATTTATAGAGAGTTCCATATTGTAAAGATCAGATCCTCTACTATCTGTATGTGATGCTCCGATGATCTTTATGTCTGGATATTTTTTCATCACAGCAATAACTTTATTTAACTGTATAGCAGCATCAGGTCGTATATCGTATTTGTTTAGGTTGAAGAGAATAGGGTCAATTTTAACAATCGATTCTCCACGTTCATTTTTAATAAAAACAGTGTCCTTTAAAATATTTACCTTGTTTAAAACAATGTTGGTAAATTGTGACGGATTGATGTCAATCGAGTCGCTTGGAACAAAACGTTCTTTGCTAGCATGTACAAGGTTTTTTTCTTTACACTTGGTGTTGAATTTAAAGAGTCCATTTGCATCAGACAAGGTATCTCTTACTTTGATTCCATCAGCCCCCATCAATGATACGATTGCTCCGGCAATTGGTTTAAGGTCTTCGGTGTTTTTAACGACTCCATTAACAACAGCAATACATGGTTTTTCGATAATTGGAATCTTCGTAAAACCGTAAATGTCGTCATCTCCTTTTCCTTCGGCTCTGTTGCTTGTGAAAAAACCTTGTTTTTCTTGTTTGTCAAGTAGGAATCCAAAATCATCCATTGAACTGTTTATAGGCATTCCAAGGTTTTGAACTTTGTCTTCTTTTTCTTTAGTGGGATCGACTTGAAAAATATCCAATCCGCCGAGGCCGTTGTGATAGTCTGAAGAAAAATACAAGACATTCGAGTTCGAAACAAAAGGGAACATTTCTTTCCCAGGCGTATTGATCGTTGGGCCTAAATTTTTAATTCCGCCGTAGCTTCCATTGTTGAAAATTTCTACTTTGTAGATATCTGTTTTTCCTTCGCCTCCAGGCATGTCAGATGTAAAGTACAGTTCATTTTCTTCTGCGTTTAAAGCAGGATGTCCAACAGAATATCCTTTCAAATTGGAGGGGATCAATTGTACTTCCTCAATATCCACCCATTTATCACCTTTTTTTACTGCTTTGAATATTCCTAAAGTATTTACCTTCTGACTAGAATAACTCACTTTTTTATATCCGTTATTTCGAGTAAAATACATGGTTCCACCATCTTTTGTAAAAACGGCATTGCTCTCGTGGTATTTATGATTAAGCTTGTCTTTAAGTTTAGAGACCTCCTTGTTTTCGTCATTCATATTGTCAATTTCCATTTTGTACATGTCTAAAAATGGTTGGTTATTGATTTTATGAATTTTAGCTTTGGTATTCGAAGAAGATGCAAAAATAAGATGGCCATCATAAATAGACGCAGAAAAGTCTGCATATTGTGTATTTATTGATAGTTCCCGGAGTTTGTATCCAACCGGAATATTTTTCAAATCCTCTAAATAATCAGAAGTCAAGTTGAGTTGACTATTGTTGATGTTAATGTACTTTTTCATCCATAGATCTGATTCTTTGTATTTGTCTACAGCCTTGAGAGCTTGTGCATATCTGTAATAATAGATGGCAGCAATCTGACGAAACTCTTCAAATAATCTTTGATAAAAATAGGTCGCTTCTTGATAATTGGCGATGTAGTAATTCGAGTCGCCAAATTTTTCCAGCTTTTTTTGCTCTGTTACATGAATATTTTTGTCGTATAAATTAGCAACTTTAGCATATTCTTGACTGTTGTAATGTTCATTGAAATTTCTGAACTCTTTCTCTTGTCCAAGAGTAATAGAGTAGGTAATGAGGAGTACTAGTGTTGTTAGATGTTTCATAATTATTATTTTATTATTAGAAGAATCTTGGGGATTTATAGATTGGTGAGTTTTTAGAGAATTTTACTCGTAAAAAAAGCTCGTGTGTTCCACCTGTATATCTGCTGTCAATCGTAGTTGTATGATCGTAGGCATATCCCATAAATATATTTTTTGATACATGAACGCCTAGTAGTCCACTAATAGCAGCGTCTAATCTGTAGGCTGCTCCTAGAATAAATTTATCTCTAAACATAAAGTTTGCTGATATGTCTAAAGCTAAAGGAGCTCCAGAAACTGCTTTTGCAAGGATTGCTGGTTTAAACCTAGTATAGGTTCCAATATCGAAAATAGTCCCTGCAATAAGGAAAAAGTGCTTTTCAGGATTGTAATTAACATTGAGGTCTGCGTTTTGATAATCAGATTTTAAGAGATTCGGTGTAGAAACGCCAATATATGTTCTGTCTGTATAATAATACAACCCGGCTCCCATAGTTGTATAGGTATCACTTGTTACACTGCTTGTAGTAACCATAGCTTGCTGATCATTTAGATTTCCTTTTGTCAGATCTAGGCGGAACTTCTTGATTCCACCTTTTAAACCTAACGCCAGTCTTCCTTTTTTTGTCAGTTGAATATGATAGGCAATATTAACATCTCCTGTATACTCATCTAAAGGACCTATAACATCTTTACTTAAATTGATACTTGCTCCTAATCTTCTAGCGAGCATTCCTTCAAGGCTCAACGTTTGCGTTGTTGGAGCCCCAGGTATGCCTACCCATTGACTTCTGTGTAACATAGAAAGCTTGAATACTTCCTCTGATCCAGAGTAGGCAGGGTTTATCAAAGATGTATTGTACATATATTGCGTGTATTGGGCTTCTTGTTGTGCTGTTGCGATTGAAATAGAGCAGAGCACAGCTATTGTGAGAAGCCGTTTTTTGATGTTTAATGTCATTTTCATAATGTTAAATTTTTAAATTTTATTCCTGAACTATTTGTTTAAATACAGCCAACCTGTGTATGTTTTTGTATCTCCATTCCCAAGAGTTAAACTGTAGAAATAGGTTCCTAATGGTAATTTTTTATTCTTCTCATAGGTAATTCTACCTTCAGAATATCCATCCCAAGTGTTTAAGTATCGCTCTTTCTCGTACACCATAACGCCCCATCTGTTAAATATCTTTAAGGAGTTATTAGGGTAGTTTTCGATATTCTTTACTGTAAAGTATGGGTTGTTTTGCCCTACAACATTAAAGATGTCAGTGTCTGGATTAAATTCTTGTTCTGGAGAACATGCATCTGCAATTCCATCGTTATCACTGTCTGGTCCAACTTCTTTATAGTCATCAACGCCATTGTTATTTCTATCTGCAGGAGTTGTGTATCCATCGCTTCCAATGACAATACCGTCAGCATTCACACCCGTTCCATCTACCGTTCCATCACCATTATTATCTGTAAATCCAGCTTCTCTAGTGTCTGAACATCCATCGTTGTCAGAATCCAGGTCTTTGCTATCCGGAATTCCATCTCCATCTGTATCTCCATCACCTTCTTCTGTATCTAAGATTCCGTCGTTGTCATCATCCAGATCTACACTGTCTTGGATTCCGTCATTGTCAGTATCTGTATCCACAGGAGTAGAAGTATCACAAGCATCTGCAATGCCATTGCCATCGGCATCTGGTCCAACTTCTTTATAGTCATCCATTCC
>JBELDQ010000204.1:0-3663 GCA_042094215.1 Polaribacter sp.
TCCAACAACCACAAAAAAATACACCTGTATTTAAACTCCTTATTACGAACAAATGCATGATTAAATTTCAAGAAAACGATACGAGCATAGAATCTCAATGGCGCTCACTGATTCTATTCGGAAAAAATTCAGCAACCTATAAGTTTGCATTTGCCAAAAGCCTACTAGAACTCATTGATCAAGAGACAACCTCCATTACTAAAGCTGATTTGGCAGTTCCTTTCGCCAAACAAATGACGGCTCATCTTAAAAAAAATGACAAACAAGGAAGCGCTGCATCCAGTAAATTCTTAAATTATTGCAGAAGCTTTAATCAGGGAATAATTGATCAATCAGAATTACTCTACCATACTGAAAAATTAGCTTTTGTAAATGTAATAGATGCTTTTCAGAACATCAATGGTGGACAAATACCGAATTTGTTTTATGAAAAAGACTTCACCAAAAGGAACAAGAAAATTATCATTACCGACGCCCTACTTAAGCTCAAAGAAAGTTTTCATTTTCAGAATTTTGAGCAAGAAACGGAGGCTCGATGGAGATTGGTAGAAACAGCTTGGCACCTCAATATCAACCCCAATATTTTGGAAGTGCAATATGACACCTCGAATGAATTGTTTTTCGTAGAAAATAATGTCATGAGAAGAAAAGACATTACATCAGTTCGAAATGCATTGAATGGTTATCAAAAAGGAAAATGTTTCTATAGCTTCCAAGATATCACTATCAATAAAGGCAGTAAAAACATATGTGATATTGATCACTTCTTACCACATATGAATAAAAAATTTCATCAACACGAAGGTGCTAATATCAATGGCGTTTGGAATTTGGTACTCACAGAAAAAGGAATCAATCGACAGAAAAGCTCCAAAATTCCTGATCTGAAGTTTTTACAAAGACTATCGAATAGAAATGAATTTTACATCCAAAGCAAACATCCTCTAGCAGAAACAATTGTAAACCAAACAGGAAAAAACTTCACACAAAGAAAAAAGTTTTTACAAAAACAATATGATATTGCAAAAGAAAATTCTATTGTAACTTGGCGACCGAACATCGAACTAAAAGGAAATTTCTAATGAGTATATTTACAACAATCCCAACAGATAGAATTATATACAAATCAAAACACTTTTTTTTAATCTATGATGCATATCCCGTATCCAAGGGGCATCTTCTGATTATTTCCAATGCTCAAAAAACAGATTATTTCTCACTCAATAAAGAGGAGAAACATGAACTAACGCTTGTGATTGACATGGCCAAAGACCTTATCGAAGAACAACATCAACCTGATGGATACAACATCGGTATGAATTGTGGTGCCATTGCAGGCCAAACAGTCATGCACTTTCATTGCCATGTCATCCCAAGGTATCATGGAGATATGGAAAACCCTAGGGGAGGTATCAGACACTGCATAGCAGGAAAAGGCTATTATTAGGCGCTGAAAAAAACTACGCGACACAAAGAACTAAAACACTAAAAAAAGAACACATTACACCTACAAAACTAGAAGTACAACAAAAAAAATAAAAAAAAGTTCAAAAACTATTGTAACAAAACTTAAGATCTTGTCGTCTGATAAGAAACAAAGAAAAAACATGATCAAAAAGACTCTTTGCGCAATAGCGCTCTCACTATTCGCAACCTTAGCCAATGCACAAGAAAGCACCAAAGAAATGCTATATGCCATCAAACAAGGAGATGCTGTACAGTTGGATACACTCATCGATACAAACAACATCAATGAGTGCTTAGAAATTGGCGAAAGCTCGTACAATTACCTTGCCATTAGCATCAAATTAAAATCACTGAAATCTGTCGCGTATTTCCTAGACAAAAAGGCTGACATTGAAGGTGAATGCACAGGAAAAACAGCCTTGATGTATGCCGCAAAATACGGACATTTAGACATTGCAAAATACTTAATAAAAAGAGGAGCCGATGCACACGCAACCTATAACGGAAGAAGTGCCCGTGACTATGCCAATAGGTATGAGCACAGCGATATCAGCGACTACCTAACCGAAGTTGAAAAAGAGTAAAACGCACACAAGAGGCCTAAAAAAAATACAGCCCTCTTCTAGCAACCTACCATGAAAAGTGCATACCCAAAAGGATGCGCTTTTTTTGTACCCGGCTCTAAGAAAAATCATCTCAAAAACAACCTTTCTAAGAAACTCAACACACCGAACAAGCCCTCTATTTTTTTATTTTTAAGAAATACTGTAAATTACTCCTACTTTCTGCGACGAAGCAACAAAGGTTAAACAACAACAGATGACTTGGAAAGATGTAATGCGCTATGCCACCAAAGGAAATCCGATTCCCGATCGCATAGTTACAAAAACACACGACGAATGGAGAAAGCAACTCACGCAAGAACAATACCAAATTACACGCCTTAAAGGAACAGAGCGTCCTTTTACAGGAGCACTCTGCAGCACCTATGACACAGGCATCTACACCTGTACCTGTTGCAATACCAGACTGTTCGACTCAAGCATCAAATTCAATTCAAACAGTGGCTGGCCAAGTTTTACAGAACCCATAAAAGAAAATGCTATTAAATACCTAAAAGACAGCACCCTAGGCATGATTCGCGTAGAAATCTTATGCAATAGCTGCGAAGCGCACCTTGGACATGTGTTTCCTGATGGACCGGAACCCAGCGGACTGCGTTTTTGTGTAAACTCTGCATCCATACAACTAGAAACCCATGAATAACAACGGAGCAACAATCATTCTTGGAGGCGGATGCTTTTGGTGTACAGAAGCTGTGTTTCAAGAAGTAAAAGGAGTAACAGAGGTCGTTTCTGGCTACGCCGGGGGCACCGTTCCCGGACATCCTACCTACAGAGAAATTTGTTCTGGTCTTACCGGACACGCAGAGGTAGTCGCTGTGCACTATGACCCAGAGGTGATTTCACTAATAGATCTCTTGGTTATTTTTATGACCACACATGATCCAACCACCTTAAACAGACAAGGAGCCGATAGAGGCACCCATTACAGGTCGGTTATTTTTTACCAAACTGAAGAGGAAGAAGCCATTGCTAGAGCAGTACTCAACAGCTTAGCAACCATCTACGAAGACCCGATTGTAACTGAAGTGAGTCCGTTTACTAATTTTTACGAAGCAACCCCTGAACATCAAGACTATTACAAAGACAATACAGCCCAAGGCTATTGCAGTTATGTGATCACACCAAAGCTTCAGAAACTAAGACAGCTGCATGCCGACAAACTAAAATAAAGAACGTAAGCATGCACCTACATGAAATGCAATCAATGGCATTCCAATGCTTTTATCAATTCTTTTTTTTGTTGAAACCTGTTTTTATCTTCTTAAAAAGACCATTCACAACACAATTCAAACCACCCATCTAAAAACCAAATGATTAACAACAAAAGCATCGTATATTTGAGGTAATACTGAGATATCAGTATTATTCTTTTTCATAGCAATTTTCCCGTTTCATCTTTTTGAAACGGGTTTTTGTCGTTTATAAAGAACCATTGAAAGGGCAATCCATAACATTCATCTAAAAAACAGACTTTTTCAAACAAACACGTTGTATCTTTAAGCCAATACTGAGACAATCAGTATTATTCTTTTTCATAGCAATTTTCCCGTTTCATCTTTTTGAAACGGGT
>JBELDQ010000205.1:0-3586 GCA_042094215.1 Polaribacter sp.
GTGGTAGACAATACTTTTTCTCCATTGTCAATCTCTCCAGTACAATTAGGCGCAGATGTTGTAATTCATAGTTTAACAAAGTTTATTAATGGTTCTTCAGATACTATGGGCGGTGTGGTTTGTGGAACCTCAGAATTTGTCAACTCTTTAAAAAGTGTCATCGATGGTGCTAGTATGTTGCTTGGAGCCTCTATGGATTCTTTGCGCTCCTCATCAATACTAAAGAATATGAGAACCCTGCATATTCGTATGAAACAACACAGTGAAAATGCATTGTTTTTGGCAGAAAAGTTTGAGTCTGATGGGATAAAAACAGTGTATCCAGGTTTGAAATCTCATCCCTCACATAAGATTTTTACAGCGATGATGAATACAGAATATGGATACGGAGGCATGTTAACAATCGATGCAGGGTCTCTAGACAAGGCAAATGCATTGATGGAATTGATGCAAGCCAAAAATTTGGGGTATTTAGCAGTGAGCTTAGGGTTTTATAAAACATTATTTTCCGCGCCAGGCACATCAACATCCTCTGAAATTCCAGAAGAAGAGCAGGCAGAAATGGGCTTGACAGACGGGTTGATTCGTTTTTCTATTGGTTTAGATAATGACATACAGCGAACTTATGAAATGATGCATGACTGTATGAAGCAGGTTGGAGTGTTATAGTGCTGATAATCGCAAAGCAGTAGTAGGTTTTTTTAGTAACTCAAATAGAGCCAATCCATAAAAGAGACGCTGTTTTCCGGTAAAATGTTCAGACAATGCTTGAATATGTTCCTTTTTGGGTCTTTTTACAAAAAAACAGCGCATCTTCCACAGATTCATATTGCACTAAAAAGTAATGCCTTATTGCCTGTTTTTTTTTCTGAAGCTAATTCTCCGAAAGTTGCAGATAAAACAATTTATGACAATGGATGCATACGAGCAAATATACTAAAGAATTTGATTTGCATAAAACGAGCGAAAATCGTAACATTACACGACTAAAAATAAACAAATGCAAGACACTAAAAATAGCTCTGAAATGAATATTGAGGATCAAAGAATAATTCAGAATACAGGGTTGAGTATCTGGGAAGCACTGATCCCTGTTTTCGCATTAATAGGAATGTTGGCCTACAATGTTTTTGTTTTTGGAGACGATGCTCTAAGTGGAAGCAACCAGTTTATACTATTATTAGGTGGTGCAGTAGCTGCATTAGTTGGTTTCAGAAAGAAAGTGTCTTTTGATGCCATGATGCAGGAGGTTGCAGAAAATATTAAATCTACGACGGGTGCTATCTTAATTTTACTAATGGTTGGAGCATTGGCAGGAACCTGGCTTATCAGTGGTATTATTCCATCCATGATCTACTATGGATTGCAAGTACTAAATCCTACCATCTTTTTAGGAGCTTGTCTCATAATTTGTGCTGTGATTTCTATTGCAACAGGGAGTTCTTGGACGACCTCAGCTACGGTTGGTATCGCATTAATCGGTATTGGAGAGGCCTTGGGAATCTCTTTAGGGATGACTGCAGGAGCTGTATTATCTGGAGCTTATTTTGGAGATAAATTATCGCCAATGTCAGATACAACAAATTTAGCACCCGCAATGGCAGGAACAGATTTGTTTACACATATCAGATATATGGCATATACCACAATACCAACCATTGCGATTGCCTTGATTATATTTTCAATTTTAGGTTTTACGCAGGTCACAACTGGCCAGGCAGATATCGCATCATTGCTTATTGATATAGATAAAGCATTTCATATTAGTCCATGGTTATTTTTAGTTCCGGTAGCAGTAATTGTATTGATCGTAAAGAAAACACCTCCGTTAATCGCCTTGTTAGCAGGAACCATTTTGGGGGGTATTTTTGCATTGATTTTTCAACCAGAAGTAGTTGCCCAGATAGCGGGTGTAAAAGCATTGGATTTTAATTCAGCCTACAAAGGAGTGATGCAAGCTGTGACAGTGGAAACTTCGGTGTATACTGAGAATACAATGTTAGCCGATTTGTTTAAAGCGGGAGGAATGGCTAAGATGTTGGGGACAATCTGGTTAATTTTATGTGCTATGGTATTTGGAGGTATTATGGATGCCATAGGCGCATTGACAAAAATTAGTAGTTTTATGTTGCGTCTTTTTGATTCTGTTTTTGGTTTGTTTGCAAGTACAGTAGCTACATGTATCGGCTTGAACTTTACGGCATCAGATCAATATTTAGCAATTGTTGTTCCGGGTAAAATGTATGCAAAAGCTTATGCAGATAAAGGATTGGCGCCTGAAAACTTGAGTAGAACTTTAGAAGACTCTGGAACAGTAACTTCTGTCTTGATTCCGTGGAATACCTGTGGAGCCTATCATTCAGGTGTGCTGGGTGTTCCTGTTGTAGATTATGCTTTTTATGCAGTCTTCAACTGGCTAAGTCCATTTATGACCTTGTTGTTTGCTGCCTTTCAGATTAAAATTAGAGAGCTGCGTAGTAAATAATGAGACCATTCGAAATCTAAAAGAACGCTGATTTTTCAATTAAAGTACTTTTTTTGAGAAATGATGCTGTCCTGTGCAATGCATATATGAACAGGTTTCTTTCCTGACATTAAATAAAGAGTTATCCTGTTGTGTAATGAAGGGGGTGCTCGCTCAGAAAAATTACTTTTTCTGTCTCAAAAATGGCTTCGTTTTGCGAGCTACTAGCAGCAGCACAGAGGAGCTTAAAAGCAATAACCAAGGAGAGCCGTGTAGCAGTAGGTCCCAATAGTCCTGTAGTTCCATCGCTTTATCTCCAGAAAAGGCATTGCCTCCGAGAATCCATTGTATTTTCCCAAGAATATGAGGTGGGTTGAATGGGGCTAATCCAAGTGTTAGACTAGCAACTAAAAAGAGTGTCCAGTTATTTTTGAGGTATGTTTTCATTTCCTAAATAAACCAATTCCATACCAAGCCAAATCGAATTACAAAGTCTCTGTAAGGATGATTTGGGGCAGAGAAATAGTTCTTTTTTAGAAATTTAGAACTCAGGTTGTCTGCCTTTAAATAAATACGTGTTCTTCGAATCTGTGCATTGACAAAAAGATCAAACGTAGGATACCCTATTTCGGTTTCGTTTTGAATCCTAAATTCGTTCAACAACGGGTTAAATGCATTCGACTTGAATTTTGAAAAGTACTTGAAAGTAACTCCCGTTTGTAAAAACAAAGGCTTGCCTTCAAACAAAAAATTTGAATAGTAAAAGGTGTTTCGTGTGACCAAATTAGGGACTCTAAACACATCTTGTCCACTGCTTACTTGTTGGAAAAGGACCGTGTTGTTCAAGGCAAACTTTCCAAAAGTAAATTCATTATTCGCCTTTACTTTGAAGTAGGTTACATTTTCTCCAGATTGTCTTGGTTTTGATGTTTCATCAAAATAGGTGTAGTTCTCAATATTGGTGAGTGACGCCTCTGCTTGTATCCATGTAGTTTGCGCTCCAAAGGAGATGTTTCTTGTATTGATTGTTTTAAAGTTATCATGCTGCCAGTTGTACTCATCATAAGAACTCTGATACAAAATAGTATTAAAATTGGGCGATTTTGAATTGATAGAAATACT
>JBELDQ010000206.1:0-3568 GCA_042094215.1 Polaribacter sp.
TAGGATATACACTAGTAAATTGGATTGTCTTTTTAATTTTTCTAGAAACCATTACTGGCATATTAATGTACTATGCAGAAATTCCAATGGGAACACAAGCAATTCATTTATTGGCAGGTGCTATATTGTTTGGATTGCAATTTTACCTGTGGCTTCAAAGTAGAAAAGTCAGAGCCTAAATAAGCAAACAGTCGTTGCACTCATCTCTGGCTCAAGATGTTTTTATAAGCTTAAAAATTACACAATCTATTCAATTAAATGAAGTTCAACGCTTAATTCCATGTCAAGGTTTCTACCAAACGAATAATATCTTTTTTCACATGCTCTACAGCAGGAAAAATAGAGTCATAATTTGGTTTTGTATAGAAGTACAGAGCCCCTTTTATAAAGTGCCTCGTGCTATCTGTAACATGAAATTGAATCTGAGAAGCCGCGTTTCCAGTAATCTGATGCATACTTCCAAACACATGTTCTCTACTATTTTCGAAATTTCTCGGAACAATCTCCTCCGCCTTAACAACGTGAGAATAGACTAGTTTTTCTGACTCAATCAATAGTTCTGTCAAATTACCTTGAACAGGCCTGTAGGTAATGTCTAATGAAGCCTTTAAAGAAGGGTACTGAATCTTTAACCACTTAAGCCTATCATCTTTTACAATGGCCTGTTTTGAAACGTCAAAAGTATAAGGCCTCTCCAACTCTAAAGGCCCATAAGTAGCTACAGGGTAATTCAAACTCAAATACCCTTTTTGCTTTGGTAATTGCTCATCTTCACAAGAGAGCAACAAGAAAGCACCACTAAAAAAAATAAAAAATTTACGCATTATTTCTTGTTACCTTTACTTGTTTTATACGTCTTCTATCTAAGGCTTCTATTGTAAAAGCATACATATGAAAACTAATACGGTCCCCTTTTTTAGGGAACTTACCCGACACTTCTAGTATAAAACCCGCTAGGGTTTCAGACGCTCCTTTTTCTTCTTCAAACAAATCTTCATCCTCAACATCTAGAATTCTGCAAAAATCTTTAATGGTAATTTTACCATCAAACACATACGTGGCATCATCTAACTTAGAGTAGAACAAATCCTCATCATCAAACTCATCATTTATATCCCCAACAATCTCCTCTATCACATCCTCTAACGTTACAATTCCACTCGTTCCTCCATACTCATCAACAACAATTGCCAAATGGTTTTTCTTTTCTTGAAACTCACTCAATAGGTCATCTAGTTTTTTGTTTTCTGGAATAAAAAACGGATCTCGCAATAAATCTTGCCACTTAAAAGATGGTGTATCTAAATGGGCTAATAAATCTTTCGCATACAACACTCCAATAATATTGTCAATAGACTCCCGATAAACAGGATTTCTAGAATACCCATTTTTCAAAATCTTAGCAAGTACATTTTGGTAGGATTCATTATCAGACAAGGCAAAAATATCGATTCGAGGCTTCATTATTTGCACAGTTTCTGTATTTCCAAAAGTAACAATACCCTCTAAAATTTTTTTCTCTTCTTTTGTCGTTGTAACATCTGAAGTCAACTCTAAAGCCTGAGATAATTTTTCTACGGAGAAATTAGATTGCTTAGCCCCTAATCGCTTCTCTAAAACATTTGTCAAACCAATTAAAGGAGCACTAAACGCCGTTAAAGATGTGTTTAAAAAATGGATAGGTTTAGACATAAAAACAGAAAACTGAAGCGGGTTTCTTGTTGCATAGACTTTCGGTAACACCTCTCCAAACAATAGAATTAAAAAAGTAACTAGTACTATTTCTATAACAAACTTTACAACATGAGAAGGCATTGAAAGGCCCCAAAAATCTAAAGACATATTCTCTCCCTGAAAAAAAAGATCACCTAATGAAGCAAAGAGCAACACAATCAAAATATTGATAAAATTATTAGTTATCAGTATTGTAGCAAGCAATTTTTTAGGGCTCTCCAAAAGTTTAACAACTAGACTATCGCCCCTAGACTTTTCCTTTTGCTTGTCTAGTTGCGCTTGTGAAAGTGAAAAAAAAGCTACTTCTGTTCCTGATATTAATGCAGATCCAATGAAAAGAATAACCAACACAATACTGTTTATTGCATGAAGTAACTCAAACTTAAAAGCTAAAAGAAAGACTATCGATATGGGTTCTGAATCCACTGTTTAGGTGTTATTTTTTAAAATGGCAAATCGTCGTTTTCTTGATCCGGGGCATTTACTGACGGAGCAGCGCCCGTTGACGCACTTGGCTTAGCAGCTTCCTTTTTGGTTGTTAAAAAGGTCATATCTACCACATGTATCTCTGTTGCATATCTCTTTTGTCCCTCCTGCTCCCATTGGCGTGTTTTAATGCGCCCCTCGCAGTATACTTTATCTCCTTTTGATAAATATTTTTCACAAATCTCAGCCAACTTGTTACGCACAACAAGATTGTGCCATTCTGTGGTAACAACTTTTTCTCCTGTTTGTTTATTTGTGTAAGATTCGTTTGTTGCAATCGGAAATCTCCCAATAGAATTTCCACCTTCAAAATAATGCATTTTAACTTCATCTCCTAAATGCCCTATAAGCATCACCTTATTTAATGTTCCAGCCATAATAAAATTACATTGTTTCTATCAAATGTACTAAAAATATCCATTTAATGGATTGAACTTTTCCAAAAAGTTGGCAATCAGTACAGGTGTAGGATAGTTTTCTAAAGTATTCCATGGAACGGCATTTCCTTTGAGATGTGTCGACTTTACAATCCAAAACTTTGTAAACAAATGCTGATGCGAAAGCTTATGAACCACTTCTTTTTCATTAAACAAAGACACATTGATAGGATAGTCGATAACCCCTCTTACATCATCGTGTTTTTCAATTTCAGCAATCCCAACACTATGACTAGTTTCTACTAATGGAAACTGAAACAACCCCTGCCAGATACCCTTACCCTTTCTTTCAGAAAAGAGAACTTTATTATCATCAGAAATACACACCAAGTAATTAAAATAACGCTTTTTTATCTTTATTTTCTTTTCTTTAACCGGCAATACTTTAATCACCTTTTCTTTTAAAGCGAAACAACTTGTATTATAAAAACAGGTCTCGCACAATGGATTTTGAGGCTTGCAATGTAGGGCTCCAAAATCCATGATTGCCTGGTTATATGCCCCGGGTTGCGTTGGGTCTATCAAGGTTTGAGCTAACGCTCTAAATTCTTTTATTCCTTTGGTTGAATTAATTGGAGTTGCAACACCAAAATAACGTGCCAAAACCCTATAAACGTTGCCATCTACAACGGCCTGTACCTCATCAAAACAGATAGAAGAAATTGCAGAGGCCGTATAATCTCCAACACCCTTTAATTTTTTAATATCTTCATATGTTGACGGAAAAACACCATTGAATTCATTGGCGATCATCTTTGCTGAAGCATGCAAGTTTCTTGCACGAGAATAATACCCTAAACCTTGCCAAAGTTTTAGTACCTTAGCTTCGCTTGCATTCGCAAGATCAAACACTGTAGGAAACTCTTTGGTAAAAGTCAAATAATAGGACAAACCTTGGCTTACCCTAGTTT
>JBELDQ010000207.1:0-3561 GCA_042094215.1 Polaribacter sp.
CCGATTACGATTAATCCTGCTCCAATTAAATTGTACATACTAATTGATTTTTATTAAATTAAACAAATTCTTATTCTACTTTCTTAATGATGATCATGTTCTTCAACAGCCATACCGATAAACAACGATGATAACATCGTGAAAATGAATGCTTGTAAAAACGCTACTAACAATTCTATTAGAAAAATAAACAACGATAAAAACAACGACATCCCTGTTGATGCTACTGGCCCAAATGCAGCCTTCATAGTAATCATCAATGCTATTAAACTCATTAAAACAGTATGCCCTGCAGTCATATTTGCAAACAGACGAATTAATAATGAGAATGGTTTTGTTAACATTCCTAACACCTCTATTGGCGCTAAGATTATCTTCATAATAACAGGTACACCTGGCATCCAAAATATATGTTTCCAGTAATCTTTGTTACCACTAAATTGTACTATTATAAATGTAAATAAAGCCAAACATACTGTCACTGCAATATTCCCAGTAACATTAAATCCTAGCGGCGTTAATCCTAACAAGTTCAAAATCCAAATAAAGAAAAACACAGTTAACAAGAAGCCCATAAATTTACGGTAGTGCTTTTCACCAATATTTGGTCTTGCGATTTCATCTCTAACATACAAAACTAAAGGCTCTAAGACACGACCAGCACCTGTTGGGATTGCTCCTTTTTTATACCCTTTAGCTAAAGATCTAAAACCTATAAACATTAAAAAACCTGCCAACAACATCCCAAACACATTCTTGGTAATTGAAAGATCAAAGACTCTATGCGCGTTGGTTGCGTGATGCTCATCATCGAAAGCAATCTCTGAAGCGTTCGCATCAAGCTCGTATATCTTGCTATGTATTTTTGCTAACTTAACACCTCCTTTATCAACAACAACTTGTCCATCGTCGTTATGGTGAAATGAAGATGACATAAAAGATGTTAATCCTTTGCTTGTCCAAACAATTACTGGCAAGGGAAAACCAATATGCTTGCGCTCTCCTGCATCATTTGAGTATGAAAACAATGTAAAATCATGAGAATCCGCTAAGTGATGCTTTATATATCCTTTAATTTGCTCAGGAGTACTTATTTGTCCATCCCTTTCCTGATCTACAGAAACATCTTCTTTTGCAAATGTCACAAAAGAATTGAATGCTACTAAAAGCATTACTAAAAACTTGATAGGGTTTTTTGCTACCATCATAACGATTTAAATAGTCGAATTTAAGGTTTTTACATTTTGGTGCAAATGTACATAATAAATTAAAATAGCAAATGCTTTTTTAACTTTGTTTTTAAGACTTAATTATATTTCTTAATTTAAATGAATCTGATCTTTGCTTAATTGCTTTGAAACAGCTAACACCTCTATTATTAGGTATAAAAATAAAGGAATTAGGACAATTCCTTTTTCAAACATTGCTAGTTTTTCTTTTAAAAACACCTCATCCTTAAAAACCATTACAAACACCCCTATCTTAAGAAATAATGTTGCTAAATACACAAAACCTGCTTGTTTAGGCATTTGTATACATACCAGCTCTATTAAAGTGTATATTATAATTGTAGCAATAGCAAAAAACCAATATATCTTTTCTAAAGAAAAAGAGGGAACTAATAATTGATTGCTCAATACAAATTGGTGCGCGTAGCTGCCAATAAAAGCAACAATGCTAAGCAGCAGAATACATACAATAATTCTTTTAATCATTTTTTTTTGAAATATTTATAACTTGTTTTATCGCAGAGTACATGGCTATGAAAACAGCCAGTAACGTACATATTTTCTTGTATAACTCTTGCGTATTTGAATATTTATCATCTAACCAATCTCCTAAAAGACTTCCCAAATAAATAGTAACCCCTATTTGAAATCCTAGTCCGGTAAAAACAATAAACTTATTAAGCGGTTTTCCCTTCGGCAGTTGTTGTTTCATTTGAATTTAATTCTTTTACCGCGCCTTTCATTGCACACGATGCATTAAACGTTGCTCCTGGCTCTACTGCTAATTTCCCAAGCACAACCTCTCCAGAAATAGAAGCAGAAGCCTTGATAGAGAGGATGTTATTTACCTTTAAATCTCCCTTAAAACAACCTTCTATGTCTGCGTTCTCACAACAAACTGTTCCTTCTACAGATCCATCTACACCAATAACAACTCTTCCTGTTGTGGTGATGCTTCCTTCAAATACACCATCAATTCGAAAATCGCCCTCCGACTTTAAATCGCCTACTATCTTTGTGGTTTTTGCTAAAATATTTCTCTCGACAACCTTGGGTTTCTGAGTACTTTCTTTACTAAACATTAGGGTGTTTGGTTTTAATTTAATTGTTTTATAATTTCCTTTGCTCGTTGTCCTTCTTGGGTATTACCATAATTAAACGACACATACTCTAGGGCTGCTACATAAGCTTCTTTGGATTGGTATTTCCCTACCGAAAGCGCTTTTAACAATTCAAATTTAGCGACTAAATTAGAATCTTTAATTTCTGAACCCAATTCTTCAATCTGAGAGACGACATCTGAGAATTTATTGTCTCGATATACGTAGTACAATTCTTTATAAATTGCCTCTATCACAGAAAGGGTCTCCGTATTCTCTTCTTTCGTTTTCCCCAGAAGAATCTCTGCATACTTAGACGTTGGGTACTCCGCCACAATGGCTTTTTTTATTACCGCTGCTTTGGAACTTTGCAACTCAGTATACAATTGATACAACACATATTTAGTAGGAGCAATGCGTGTTTTATCTGGTTTTAAATCAAGTAAGCGCTCCAGTCGAGCAATTGACAAATCAATGACTTTAAACTGCTCCTTGTAAATAATTCCTGTTTGATACAAGGCCTCGTTTCTGCCATACGTTAAAGAATCTATAGCGTTCTTACTTTTTGGTATTGCTCCTAAGTAGCTATCAAGATCATATCTTTTCCGTGCAACAATGGAATCTTTTTTTGACTCCTGTGCAACCACTACTAGTTGCTGCTTATCTGAGGTTCTCCAATTATCTTCTAGCGGTCTATTTCCCCAAATTCTTTCAAACTCAGCTTTCCCAAAATTCAAAGATTGAGTGTTGTAAAAATACCACTTTCCTTTTTTCGTGCTTTTCACCGATGCGCCTCCGCCAAATGAACTCCCAAAAGAAATCTGCTTTAACTGTTTTTTTGCTCGCTTTTCATCCGCTTTTTTTAGCTGATCTATGTACTTTTCAAAATACGCTTTTTGTGCTGAGTAGGGCAGTGCTGCCAATTTTAAAATACTATCGTTTGTTTTTAAGGTGGTTTCAAAGGCAGTAAGGGCTGCTAAGCTTTTATGCTTCCTTCTAATTTTACGTATTCTTCTATCGGTACTCTCTTTGGTGAGCTGAAGTATGCTATCGTAATAGGTACTTGCTCTTACAAACAAAGCGTGCTCAAAAGCAATATTTCCTAATTTTTCGTAGGTGTATGTTTTCTGCATGTCGGCACCGTTTGGCACAGCCAACGATTTTCTAAAGTAAGGCAGTGCCGCATGTAAACTGTCTCTTTTTTCTTCTAGCATACCCAACTGATAATACAA
>JBELDQ010000208.1:0-3555 GCA_042094215.1 Polaribacter sp.
AGCTGCTTTTACAGCTTCACTCATAAACGCTTCATGTGTTTTCATATTCATCATTTAAAATTCTACAAATAAGATTAAAAAAAGCTGCAGTTTTTAGGTGCAGCTCTATTTAATTTATATTTTTTTTAAAATTAGTTCAAGCTTCCGGTCATTGCCTCAGGCTTTACCCATTCGTCATACTGTTCGGATGTGACGTAGCCTAATCGAACAGCTTCTTCTTTTAGCGTTGTTCCATTTGCATGAGCTGTATTGGCTATTTCTGCAGCCTTGTAATATCCTATCTTAGTATTTAATGCAGTCACTAGCATTAAAGAATTATTCACTAATTCTGTAATTCTAGTATGGTTTGGTTCAATACCTGCAGCACAATTTACATCAAAAGAGACGCACGCATCTCCAATTAATTGTGCAGATTGCAACAGGTTTGCCGCCATCATTGGTTTAAATACATTCAATTCATAATGTCCTTGAGTTCCTCCAATGGTTACTGCAACATCATTACCCATTACCTGAGCACAAACCATGGTAATTGCTTCTGCTTGTGTAGGATTTACTTTTCCAGGCATAATAGAGGATCCTGGTTCATTTGCTGGAATTATAATTTCTCCAATCCCCGATCTTGGTCCAGATGCCATTAACCTGATGTCATTTGCAATTTTATTCAAAGAGACTGCAATTTGTTTTAATGCCCCATGTGTTTCTACCATGGCATCGTGTGCAGCTAAAGCTTCAAACTTGTTCTCGGCTGTAATAAACGGAAGTTGAGTGAATTCTGCTATATATTTTGCAACCAATACATCGTACCCTGCAGGAGTATTGAGACCGGTGCCTACAGCAGTTCCTCCTAATGCCAATTGTGAAAGATGTGGCAAGGTGTTATTTAAGGCTTTTAAGCCAAAGTTTAATTGAGCTACATATCCAGAAAACTCTTGTCCTAAAGTTAGGGGAGTCGCATCCATTAAATGTGTTCGGCCAATTTTTACAACGTCTTTAAAGGCTTCAGACTTTGCTTGTAAGGTATCTCTTAATTGTTCTATTCCAGGAATGGTTGTTTCTACAATCTTTTTGTAGGCCGCAATGTGCATTCCAGTTGGAAATGTATCATTTGATGATTGCGATTTGTTTACGTCATCGTTTGGTTGAATTGTTTTTTCTCCTTCTCCGATGGTATTTCCTGCAATCTCATGTGCACGATTTGCAATGACTTCATTACAGTTCATGTTAGACTGAGTTCCTGAGCCCGTTTGCCAAATCACCAATGGAAATTGATCGTCATGCTTTCCTGCAAGGATTTCGTCGCAAACAGCCGCGATTAAATCTCTTTTTTCTGTGGTTAAAACACCTAAATCTGAATTGGTAAAAGCAGCAGCTTTTTTTAAGTAAGCAAATCCATATACAACTTCTAAAGGCATTGAGCCAACGGGACCAATTTTGAAGTTGTTTCGAGATCTTTCTGTCTGTGCTCCCCAATATTTATCGGCAGGAACTTTGACATCTCCCATCGTATCTTTTTCTATTCTATATTTCATGTATGTGATGTTTTTTTAGCTGTACAAAATTACTAAAAGTATCACAATGACTTATCAACAAAAGGATAAAATAATTTTTAAATAGTGGTGTAAATAGAAAATATGTCTTATTTTTGCATTGTTCATTATTTTAAACAAAACAAATGTTAGATTTTTCAGAATTTTCAGGATTTTTATTATTCATGTTCATTTTTACAACCGGTTTTTGGTTGTTAATTTTTCTATTAACATTTGTTGTTCCTTACTGGATTGGTGGTACCATCTGGGAAAATTTAAAATTGAGGAGAGAAGCAAAAAAATCGGCAAAATAAAGGTGTTTTAAATACTTAAAAAATAAAAAAAGGGTTGCAATAGCAGCCCTTTTTTTATTTGAATAGTTCTATTTTATCAATGTTAATCTGCCATAAAGTGCGCTCCTGTTATTTTGAGCTTCGTGTGATATTCTTGTGGTAAAAAAATGATACTTAAATAGGTGACTTTTTTAAATGATGGTGTAGATATTCTCCAAGGGTCTTCCAATAACAGCCTTTTCTTTATGTATTACTATTGGTCTTTCGATTAATTTTGGGTTTTGAAGCATTGTATCTATAATCTCTGAATTAGAGAGTGATTTTCCTTTGTAGTTTTCTTTCCAAATGGCTTCATTTTTACGAACCAATTCAATCGGTTCCATTTCTAATTTTTTTAGAATAGACACGAGCTCTTCTTTGGTTAAAGGTTCTTTTAGATAGCTAACTATTTTAAATTCTTTTCCTGAATCTTCAAGGAGTGCAACTCCTTGTCTAGATTTACTGCATCTTGGGTTGTGGATTATTCTTATCATTCTTTAGAGTGATTTTGTTTTTGTTGTTTGACCATTTTTCATTAGAAAAGCCTTTAAAAAGGCATCAATATCTCCATTCATAACTGCATCTACATTCCCGGTTTCATGAGCAGTTCTCACATCTTTTACCAATTTATAAGGATGCATGACATAATTTCTAATTTGACTTCCCCATTCATTTTTCATTTTACCAGCTTCAATGTCTGCTCTTGCAGCTTGTCTTTTTTGCAATTCAATTTCATACAATTGTGATTTTAACATTTGCAGTGCTGTGGCTCTGTTGTCATGCTGAGATCTTGAGTTTGAACATTGAATCTGAATACCACTTGGTTTGTGCGTTAGTTGAACTTTTGTTTCTACTTTATTGACGTTTTGTCCACCAGCACCACTGGATCTCGCAGTGGTAATTTCAATATCAGCAGGATTAATGTCTATTTCTATAGAATCGTCAGCTACAGGATATACATACACTGAGGCAAAGGAAGTATGTCTTTTTGCATTGCTATCGAATGGAGAAATTCGAACCAATCTATGGACGCCATTTTCACCTTTTAACCAGCCAAAAGCATAATCACCATCAAATTCTAACGTGACTGTTTTTATCCCTGCAGCATCTCCACTTTGATAGTTGAGTTCTTTAATTTTTAAGCCATTTTTTTCACCCCACATCATGTACATTCGCATCAACATCTCTGCCCAGTCACAACTTTCTGTTCCTCCGGCTCCCGCAGTAATTTGAACAACTGCACTAAGGTTGTCTCCCTCTTCTGAGAGCATGTTTCTAAATTCAACAGTTTCTAGAAGCGTGATAAATTCTTTATATTGGTCCTCGACCTCATGTTCTTCTGCATCTCCTTCTTTATAAAAGTCAAACAAAACTTGTGTGTCTTCTTTCAAAGAAACAATTTTGTTATAGTCTGAAACCCATTTTTTTTTGAGTCTCAATACTTTCATAAAGGCTTCAGCTTCTTTTGGCTGATTCCAAAAATTTGGATCAAGTGTTTTTTCTTCTTCATTGCTTATTTCGATAAGCTTTTGCTCAATATTCAAATAGCCATGTAGCCTTAACGCTCTTTCAGAAGCATTTTTAAGTTGTTCTTGTGTAATCATAATCATGACAAAAATAAGTTAAAAAAGCGATTTAATATTTTAATCAATCTTATTTCTCATCTATATTTTATAGTTTTATCAAAAATCTATTTG
>JBELDQ010000209.1:0-3552 GCA_042094215.1 Polaribacter sp.
CCTCCTGAGCGAAATAATTCATTTTCTAAATCAGAGTTGTTAGTCGTTAGTTTTGTAATGTTGTTTATGGCTAGTGATAGTTTGTTGGAGAGTCTAAGGGTAGCATGTATGATGGCATCGAATTGGTAGGTGACTCTTTGGTTTGCGGTTCTTCGTGTATGTTGGGTAAGTGTTGTGTTGACCTTGAGTCTTTGGCTTCTTGAGTTGTATAAAAATCCCAGTCCGAAACTTGTTTTTTGAAAGGATTGAGCATTGCTTGTCGTTTTGTTGGTGCTCGATGTTTCTTTTGCGGCAACAGCGTGTACACTGATGCTCTGATTCATTGGGTGCGCAATGTTCAATGTTGCTTTTGCATTGTTGTAAAGAGAGTCGTTTTTGTAAAGATTAAAGGTTACGCTGGGTGTGATTTTTGTGTTGAATACATAAGGAGTCGTGGCCGCCAGATGTAGTTCTTGTTTTTTATTGTTGCTTGTCCAATTCATATGGAGCTGTTCACCTCGATGAAATGCATTGTTTAGCTCAAGATCTATGGCGCCTCGAAATTGTATCTTTTTATTTTCAGTGGAAAAGTTGACAAGTCCATCGAAGGAATTGTCTTTTTTCTGTGCTAGAAATAGGTAGGCAATTGTGGAGTCTTTTGTGAAAAGGAGTTCAGGTGCCTTTCGTTCTATTACGAAGGCTAGTTGTTTGCTTTTTTGTGAGAGTTCTTGTAAGGTTGCGGGAGTGATGTGTTGTTTTGTGTTGCTCTGAAAATAGTGCTTTAGAAATGACTTTGGAAATTTAGGGTATCCTTTTATTGTAAAGTTGTCTATCGTTCTTTTCTTGCGTCTCTCTATAGACAAAGTAGCCGTTAATTTTTTTGAGGTATTGGTGATTTGAGAGAGGTATACTTTAGCAAAGAGTTCTCCACGATTTAAAAGGATGTTCTGAATATGTTGTAAGGTTTGCTTGATTTTTGGTATTGGGATGATGAGTTCATTGCCTGCTCTGGTAAAGTTGAGTGTTTTAGTCAATAAGGTGTCTCTTGGTGCTATGCGAAGATGAGCAACATCAATTTTTTGTCCCAAGCTGATGTATGCCGTGAATTCGTTTTTGCTATACGTTAAACTGTCTTGGGTGAGTGCCATGTAGCCTCGTTCTTTTAATGCTTGAAGTATGCTGTCTTTGGTTTTGAGGAGTTTCTTTTTTGAGTTGAATCTTATGGGGTGTTTTAGTGCTGAAATTTGCGTGTTTTCTAATGTAGAAATTCCTTTGAAATGGAGTTTGTAGGTTGTGTTTATTTGACCCCAAAAAATTGCGGGGAGCAAGCATGCGAACAAGAGTAGTAAGGTTGGCTTAAAATGTTTCTTCAAAACAGCTGTTTTACAGTGGTAAAAATAGGTTGATTTTCGCAAAAAACAGCATTTGTAACATGTCTTCTAAAAAATAACTTCCTGATATTTGAATAATTAGAAATAAATTGTACATTTGCACACTCTTAAAAAGAGACAAATTAGAATTAAAAACGAAATTATTAACATTTTAGTATGCCAACGATACAGCAATTAGTACGTAAAGGAAGAACCAAAATAACTAAGAAGAGTAAATCGGCTGCTTTGAAATCATGTCCTCAAAGAAGAGGGGTATGTACACGTGTTTATACCACAACACCTAAGAAACCTAACTCTGCGATGCGTAAAGTAGCCAGAGTAAGATTGACAAATGGTAATGAGATAAACGCATACATTCCTGGAGAAGGACATAATTTGCAAGAGCACTCGATAGTATTAGTTAGAGGTGGAAGGGTAAAAGATTTGCCAGGAGTAAAGTATCACGTAGTACGTGGAGCTTTAGATACAGCGGGAGTTGAGGGAAGAACTCAACGTAGATCAAAGTATGGTGCAAAACGCCCAAAGAAGTAATTATTTAACTTTTTTAATGTAAAGACATGAGAAAAAGAAGAGCGAAAAAAAGAATCCTTTTACCAGATCCTAAATTTAACGATCAGTTAGTAACACGTTTTGTGAACAACTTGATGTTGGATGGTAAAAAGTCAGTAGCTTTTAAAGTATTTTATGATGCCCTAGAGCTCATAGAACAAAGAAAAGGTGAAGAAGAAGAAAAATCAGCATTAGAGATTTGGAAAGACGGTTTGTCTAATGTAATGCCACATGTAGAGGTAAGATCTAAGCGTGTAGGTGGAGCAACATTTCAAATTCCAATGCAAATTAGACCCGATAGAAAAGTTTCTTTAGCTATCAAGTGGTTGATCTTACACACACGTAAGAGAAATGAGAAAACAATGGCGCAACGTTTAGCTGCAGAAGTAATGGCTGCATCTAAAGAAGAAGGAGCTGCTGTTAAGAAAAGAGTTGATGTTCACAAAATGGCAGAGGCAAATAAAGCATTCTCACACTTTAGATTTTAATTAGATGGCTAGAGATTTAAAATACACTAGAAATATTGGTATCGCAGCACATATTGATGCTGGGAAAACAACAACAACAGAGCGTGTTTTGTATTACACAGGGGTTTCTCACAAAATTGGAGAAGTTCATGATGGTGCAGCAACAATGGACTGGATGGAGCAAGAGCAGGAAAGAGGTATTACAATTACATCTGCTGCAACAACTTGTGAGTGGAAGTTTCCTCAGGAAAATGCGAAAGATACTCCAGATACAAAAGGATATCACTTTAATATTATTGATACTCCTGGTCACGTTGATTTTACAGTAGAGGTAAACCGTTCATTGAGAGTTCTTGATGGATTGGTGTTCTTGTTTAGTGCAGTAGACGGTGTTGAGCCGCAATCTGAAACAAACTGGAGATTGGCTGACAACTATAAAGTGCCAAGAATTGGTTTCGTTAACAAGATGGACCGTCAAGGATCTGACTTTTTAAACGTAAACAACCAGGTAAAAGAAATGTTAGGTTCTAATGCAGTGCCTATTGTTTTACCAATTGGTGAAGAAGGTGACTTTAGAGGAGTTGTTGATTTGGTAAAGAACAGAGCAATTGTATGGCATGATGCAACACAAGGTGCTACGTTCGATGTTATTGACATTCCAGAAGACTTAAAAGAAGAAGCAAGAGAATATAGAGCTTTATTGATTGAAGAAGTAGCGAGTTACGATGAGAACTTGTTAGAGAAATTCATGGAAGATGAAGATTCTATTACCGAAGAAGAAGTACACGCTGCTTTAAGAGCTGCAGTTATGGATATGGCAATCATACCTATGATTTGTGGATCTGCGTTCAAGAATAAAGGTGTTCAGTTCTTATTAGATGCTGTTTGTCGTTATTTACCGTCTCCTTTAGATAAGGATGCAATTGTAGGAACAAACCCTGACAATGGTGAAGAGATTTCTCGTAAGCCAGATGTAAAGGAACCGTTTGCTGCATTGGCATTTAAGATTGCTACTGACCCTTTTGTTGGTCGTTTAGCATTCTTTAGATCGTATTCAGGAAGATTAGATGCAGGATCATATGTTTTAAATAACCGTTCAGGTAAAAAAGAACGTATTTCACGTATCTACCAAATGCACGCCAATAAGCAAAATGCTATTGATTATA
>JBELDQ010000210.1:0-3542 GCA_042094215.1 Polaribacter sp.
ATTGATTTGAATAGGGATGCTGTCGATTTAGCGGCTAAGGAGAGCAGGTTGTTACGAGAAGTGCTAGAAGATTTTCAGCCCGATTTCTGTTTTAACATGCATGATCAGCGCACTATTTTTGGAGTTGAAGGGACAGAGAATCCTGCTTCTATATCCTTTTTAGCGCCTTCTGAGGAAGAAACGCGTCAATTGACTGCGGGCAGAATCAAAACAATGAACGTTATAGTTGCTATGAACACGTTGCTTCAAGAGGTTATTCCCAATCATATTGGTCGGTATACGGATGAATTTTATCCGACCGCAACGGGAGATAATTTTCAAAAGATGGGGTATAATACGATTCTCATAGAGGCCGGACATTATCCGAATGATTATGATCGTGAAGTTGTGCGTAAATTCAACTTTTTTGCATTGGTGCAAGGCGTGTATCATATTGCTACTGCAGCTAGTTTCCAAAACTACACCCCGTATTTTTCTATTCCAAACAATCAAAAGAACTTTTTTGATGTAATAGAAAGCACCGAAAAAGAGGGTGTTGAGAAGGGGTATCTTTATGTGGATGCGGTTGTTAGCGGTGTTTTTACCTCTACATTGCAGTTAGAGAAAGAAGGTGTTTTGTCGGATTACTTAGCACATACAAGAACTCAAGGAGTAAAATAAATAATTTTTAATGTTTTATTCATTATTTTAAATATAATTTATATTTTTGCTGTATTGTTTGAATAAAATTTAAAAAAATGAAGAAATTCGTACTCGATGAAATTGATCACCAAATCTTAGATGTGTTGATTGAAAATGCAAGAACTCCTTTTACAGACATTGCCAAAAAACTGTTAGTTTCTGCAGGTACTATTCATGTTCGTGTAAAGAAAATGGAAGATGAGAACATTATTCAAGGCTCTACATTGACCTTGAATTATGAGAAAATGGGCTATTCTTTCATTGCACATGTTGGTATTTTTCTAGAAAAAACATCCATGACTCAAAATGTGATTACCGAGTTGCGTAGAATTCCAAACATTACTGTGGCTTATGTTACCGCAGGAAAGTACAATATCTTTTGTAAGGTTCGAGCGAGAGATACCAACAATGCCAAAGACATTATTTACTTGATTGATGATATTGATGGTGTGAGTAGAACAGAAACAATGATTTCTTTAGAGGAGAGCATTAATGATAAAAAAAGAATGATGCATGCTATTTTTAAAGAACTATAAAATAGTCTGCTATCTAAATGTATATAGATCCTTATCTTTTGATAAGGATTTTTTTTGTCTAAAGGGGTTGGAGTGATAAATTACTGATGATGCTAAAATGCTGTATGGATTTATATGCAATTTACAGCAAATTCGTCACAACATCTGCGAATAGTATCTATTCCATTGCAGTTGATGTATAATTTCTGCCAGTAACGATGTTGCTTTTTTTTCTTGTCAAACATGGCACACGACCTTGTGATTTGTTATGTGCTGGCATCAAGTTTCTTAAATGATGTTATGTAAACTAATTTTAGTACATTGTTACTCCCTTATAAAAAAGAATCGCACAAATGATTGAACAAGTTGACTTTACCAAACACACCTTATCGAATGAACTCCTTTTAAAGTTGTATGTTTCAATGTTAAAACCTCGAATGATTGAGGAAAAAATGTTGATTTTATTACGACAAGGAAAAATATCAAAATGGTTTTCTGGCATTGGTCAAGAGGCTATTTCTGTGGGGGTTACTACTGCCTTATTAAAGTATGAGTACATACTTCCTATGCATCGTAATTTGGGTGTTTTTACAACACGTGAGATTCCATTACAGCGCTTGTTTTCCCAATGGCAGGGTAAGGCAAATGGTTTTACCAAAGGGAGAGATCGTAGTTTTCATTTTGGTACACAGCAATATCATATTGTAGGTATGATTTCACACTTAGGTCCGCAATTGGCTATAGCAGATGGTATTGCATTGGCAAATAAGATTCAAAAGAAACATCAGGTTTGTGCTGTTTTTACTGGCGAAGGAGGTACAAGTGAAGGCGATTTTCATGAGGCATTGAATGTGGCTTCTGTTTGGAGCTTGCCTGTGTTATTTTGCGTTGAAAACAATGGATATGGTTTGTCTACGCCCACATCAGAGCAATACAACTGCGAACACATTGCAGACAGAGGTGCAGGGTATGGCATGGAGAGTTACATCATTGATGGAAACAATATTGTAGAAGTCTATTCTAAAGTGGCAGCATTAGCAGAGAGCGTGCGAGAAAATCCGCGACCTATTCTACTAGAGTTTAAAACCTTTCGCATGCGAGGGCATGAAGAAGCAAGTGGCACGGCCTATGTACCAGATGAATTGTTAGCTACTTGGGCTGCAAAAGATCCGGTAGCAAACTATGAGTCCTATTTAATGGAAAAGGGTGTCTTAACCGAAGCAACCATGCTGCAATATAAAGAAGAGATTGGAAATGAAATACAAACCCATTTGCAATTGGCTTCTGATGAACCTAGCATTGTTGTGGATGTCGAGACAGAACTGCAAGATGTTTTTAAGGTGTATGAGGAGAAGGCCTTCGAGCCGTCTATAGAAACTAAGAAAATACGCTTGATTGATGCAATTTCGGATGGATTGCGACAAGCAATGGAACGACATGATGATTTGATTGTTATGGGACAAGATATTGCCGATTATGGCGGTGTTTTTAAAATTACAGATGGATTTTTAGCCCAATTCGGCAAGGATCGTGTTCGAAATACGCCTATTTGTGAATCTGCTATTGTTTCGTTGGCGTATGGGTTGTCTGTGAAGGTCATGAAGGCTGTGGTAGAAATGCAGTTTGCAGATTTTGTTTCCTCAGGCTTCAATCCGATTGTCAATCTTTTGGCAAAATCTCATTACCGCTGGGGGCAACCAGCAGATGTTGTAATTCGAATGCCTTGTGGCGCTGGTGTTGGAGCAGGACCTTTTCATTCACAAACCAATGAAGCATGGTTTACCAAAACTCCCGGACTCAAAGTGGTCTATCCTGCATTTCCAGCAGATGCAAAGGGCTTGTTGATACAGGCTATCAATGATCCAAATCCGGTACTGTTTTTTGAACACAAAGCTTTGTACCGATCTGTTTATCAAGAAGTCCCTGAGAACTATTACAGTATTCCTCTAGGAAAGGCGGCACTGTTAAGAGAAGGCGCTGACGTTACCATTATTTCCTATGGAGCGGGGGTGCACTGGGCTTTGGAGACACTCAAAGTTCATGCGGATATTTCTGCCGATCTGATCGATTTAAGAACGTTACAGCCATTAGATGTAGATACAATCTATGCTTCTGTAAGAAAAACAGGAAAAGCCATTGTGCTCCAAGAAGATTCACTATTTGGTGGCATTGCAAGTGAAATTTCTGCATTGATCACAGAACATTGTTTTACAGCTCTAGACGCGCCTGTAAAGCGTGTTGGAAGTATTGAAACACCCATTCCGTTTCAACAAGAGTTGGAGCAGCAGTATTTGGCAAAAAGTAGGTTTGAAGCAGCTTTGAAAACCCTTTTGGACTTTTAAAGGT
>JBELDQ010000211.1:0-3521 GCA_042094215.1 Polaribacter sp.
TGAATTAAAACGAAATCAGGTCAGAGTCAACGTCAATGTCAAAAAAGACACAGACACTGACTAAATTCTTGCTTCATTTGAAGTTTTTGAAATGAAAACCAAATCAGGTCAAAGTCAACGTCAACGTCAACGTCAAAAAAGACACAGACACAAACGAAGACTAATTTTCAGTTCAATTAGAGATATTGAATTAAAACGAAATTAGGTCAAGGTCAAGGTCAAGGTCAAAGTCAAAGTCAGCGTCAACGTCAGAGTAATTAAAAAAAACACAGACAAAAACTAGTTCATCGTTTAATTAAGGTTTTCGAATAATAACGAAACCAAAGTCAAAGTCAAACTCAACGAAATAGTAAAAACAATGCATACCAACCACTGGTTCGTCCTCTATACAAAACCGAGAAACGAGATGAAGGTCACAAAACGACTTTCAGTCTTGGGTATTGAAGTATATGCACCTACTAAAACCGAAGTTAGGCAATGGTCTGATCGTAAGAAGAAAGTAGTAATACCACTTTTACCTTCTATGGTCTTGGTTCGTATCGAAGAGCAAGACAGTGCTCAGGTATTCGATATACCCGGTGTGGTTCGTTATTTGTTCGAACATGGAAAGCGCGCCACAATCTCGAACGAAGAGGTTCTGGCAATGCAGTGCTATTTAGACAGTACCTTCAACACCGACAAAAAAGGAATTGCTGTGGGTGATGTAATCAAAGTACCGATGTTAGATCAAAATGCAGAGGTAGTAAACATACAAGGAAAAAAATGCATGGCCCGGTTGCAAAAACTAGGTGCCGTGGTATCATTTCAATTGAGCTAATCAATTGAAATTTTTAATGAATGACAAGCCATTACTGTGAGTAGTGACGGCGAAGCCGTGGAGTTAATGAAGACAACGACGAAGACAATGACACAGACGAAGACTAGTTCATAGTTCATTTAAAGTTTTCGAAATAGAAACGAGATCAAGTCAAAGTCAGCGTCAACGTTAGAGTAATTAAAAAAAACACAGACACAGACACAGACTAGTTCATAGTTCATTTGATGTTTTCGAATAAGAACGAAATCAAGTCAACGTCATAGTCAAAGTCAAAGTCAAAAAAACATAGACGAAGACTAGATGCTGCTTCATTTAAAGTTTTCTAAATAGAAACGAGATCAGGTCAAAGTCATAGTCAACGTCAAAGTCAAAAAAACATAGACATTGACACAGACGAAGACTAGTTTCTGCTTCATTTGAAGTTTCCGAATAAAAACGAGATCAGGTCAAAGTCATAGTCAACGTCAGAGTAATTAAGTCAGCGTCAAAGTCAAAAAAAAATAAACAAACATGAAAATTACAGTTATAGGTTCAGGATATGTCGGGTTGGTCTCAGGAACCTGCTTTGCAGAGATGGGCAACCAAGTGACCTGTGTGGACATTGACCCTGTAAAGATTGAAGATTTAAAGAAAGGGATTGTCCCAATCTTTGAGCCGGGTTTAGAAACCATGGTGCTTAAAAATATTGAAAAGAACAATTTATTTTTCACCACTGAGTTAGGAACTGCCATTGCAGATACAGAAATAGTCTTTATAGCCGTTGGGACTCCGATGGGCGATGATGGTGCTGCAGATTTACAGTATGTACTAGCAGTAGCCAAATCGATTGGGCAAACCATGCAAAAAGAATTGGTAGTAGTAGACAAATCTACGGTACCCGTTGGCACAGCAGATAAAGTAAGAGCAACCATTCAAGAGGCACTTGACAAACGAAACGTTGATATTTCATTTGATGTGGTATCCAACCCCGAATTTTTAAAAGAGGGCGCAGCGATCGCAGATTTTATGAAGCCAGACAGAGTTGTTATTGGAGCTGATTCTGAACAAGCATTCGAAAAAATGAAACAATTGTACAGTCCGTTTTTTAGAACCCATGATCGTTTCATCACCATGGACATCCGTTCGGCAGAAATGACCAAATATGCAGCCAATGCCATGCTAGCAACCAAAATTTCGTTTATGAACGAGATGGCGAATATTTGCGAACGTGTAGGCGCTGATGTCAACAATGTACGATTGGGCATTGGATCCGATAAACGCATTGGATATAGTTTTATCTACCCAGGAGCTGGTTATGGAGGTTCTTGCTTTCCAAAAGATGTCAAGGCTTTGCAGAAAATTGCTCAAGAGCATGGCTATACGCCTGCACTGATTGGTGCTGTAGAGACGGTAAACAACCGTCAAAAATATGTCATAGCAGAGAAGGTCATCAAACGTTTTGGAGAAGACCTTTCTGGAAAAACTTTTGGAATCTGGGGCTTGGCCTTTAAACCTGGAACCGATGACATGCGAGAGGCACCTGCCATTTATGTGATCAAAGAATTGGTAAAGAGAGGCGCTAGCATACAAGTTTACGATCCGAAAGCGATGACTGAAGCACAAACGCATTATCTAAAGGGCGTTAATGTGATGTATTGTGATGCAAAGTACCAAGTGCTCAGAGAGTCCGATGCCTTGATTCTACTTACGGAATGGAAAGAGTTCCGTTCTCCAGATTTTGAGGAAATTAAAAAAGAACTCAACACCCCTGTCATTTTTGATGGACGCAATCAGTACAATGCCTTCAACTTAGAAACACAAGGGTTTGAATATTATCAAATAGGAAAAGAGAGATGTTAAAAAAAGATGCTAAAATATACATAGCAGGTCATAGAGGAATGGTCGGATCTGCCGTTTGGAGAGTATTGGAGAAAAATGGATATACCAATTTGATAGGTCGAACTAGCAGTGAGCTAGATTTAAGAAATCAAGTTCAAGTAAAAAAGTTCTTCTCAACCGAAAAACCAGCTGTTGTTATTGATGCTGCTGCCAAGGTGGGGGGCATCCTTGCAAATAATGACTATCCGTACCAGTTTTTAATGGAGAATATGCAGATT
Source organism: Polaribacter sp. (assembly GCA_042094215.1). GTDB lineage: Bacteria > Bacteroidota > Bacteroidia > Flavobacteriales > Flavobacteriaceae > Polaribacter. The sequence continues at coordinate 2,914 of JBELDQ010000211.1, forward strand.
CAAAACAATTTGATTGCGAGTTCATTAGAACAAGATGTAGAAAAGTTCATTTTTTTAGGGAGCTCTTGCATCTATCCAAAGTTTGCTCCACAGCCCTTAAAAGAAGAATACCTATTAACAGACGCACTAGAACCTACGAATGAATGGTATGCGATTGCAAAGATTACCGGTGTCAAAGCCTGTGAAGCCATTCGCAAGCAGTTTGGAAAAGAGTATGTGAGCTTGATGCCAACGAATCTGTATGGGACGCATGATAATTTTGATTTAAAAACATCCCATGTGTTGCCAGCCATGATCCGTAAGTTTCATGAAGCCAAACAAAATGGCAATGCTCCTGTAAATTTATGGGGCAGTGGAACACCCATGCGAGAGTTTTTGTTTGTAGACGATCTTGCTGAAGCAGTAGCTTTTGCCTTGGAAAATAAATTGCCAGAACACTTATACAATGTAGGAACAGGCGAAGATTTGACCATCAAGGCATTGGCAGAAACGATACAGGCAGTGGTTGGACATACAGGAGCGTTGATTTGGGATCCTTCAAAACCAGACGGAACTCCAAGAAAGTTGATGGACATCTCAAAGATGCATGCATTGGGATGGAAGCATAA
>JBELDQ010000212.1:0-3500 GCA_042094215.1 Polaribacter sp.
CTGCTGACATAATGTTATCCGTTAATGGCTACAACTTCATTTATTTGATTTGGTAACATGTCTTTCAGCATGGTCTCAATTCCGTTTTTTAAAGTAATGGTTGATGAAGGGCATCCGCTGCAAGCTCCTTGTAAAATAACGCTTACAACTTTACTATCTGCATCATATGATCTAAAGGCAATATTACCACCATCAGAGGCAACTGCTGGCTTGATATATTCATTTAAAATAGCTACAATTTTTGTGGAAATTTCATCTAAATCTGCTATTGGCATTTCTGTTGATGCAGTTTGACTTGCTTTTTCTTTAGGAAGCTGTTTAATTATGGTTTTGTTTTTTTGTAAATAAATACGAATGAATTCTCTAATCTCTAGGTGAATCTCATTCCATTCAACCATATCAAACTTTGTAATTGAAATATAGTTCTCAGAGATAAATACTTCCTTGATAAATGGGAAATGAAACAACTCTTGTGCGAGCGGAGATGTCGTACTAGCCTCATCAATATTTTTACATTCGACATCTTGAGTTGTTAAAGATTGATTGGTGCCGAATTTCATAACAGCAGGATTTGGAGTTACTTCGGCATACACTTCAATAGCTCTTTTTTTCTTCTCTTCTTCTTTTATAACTACATTTCCATCTCTTAAATATGTTTCAATTTGAACGCGAACTTCTTCTTGAATATCCTCCCATTCAACAATATCATATTTTTGGATGGCTATAAAATTAGCAGTAACAAATACTTTTTTCACAAATGGAAGGTAAAATAATTGTTGTACTAAAGGGGCGTTTTTAGCATCATCGATATTGTTGTATTCATAGCTTCCTCCGTTAATCAAAATAAAATCGCTTGTGAATTTCACGATTGTGTCGTTTGTTGTGCTTTGAATTGAAACTGAAATTTCGCTCATAGTATTGTTTAAGTTTTTCTCATTCATTGAACGAGACAAATGCCCTGCAAAATTAAGGTAAAAATATGAATGAATCGCAAAGACCTGACAGGTTTATTTCCTGTCAGGTCTTTGCGATTCATTCTATAATTCTTTTATAAATTGACGGTTAACGTTGCCGTTACTAGGCTGTTATTCATGTTTAGCTCTGTTGCATCTACCTCGTTGTATTGAGGGTAGAAATCATACTGTGCTGTATTTGATTTGTTTTGATAGGATATATCGAACTTCGTATTTCCAAAACGATAGCCTGCACCCAGAGAATATCCTTTGATGTTGTCTGATGTCATTGCATTTATATCTGGGCTCTGTCTGTATTGATAGCCGCCCCGCAAACTCAATGCTTTAAAGCGCCATTCAGAACCTATCTTTAAGGAATAAGAATTTCGTAAAGAAGTATTGAAAAATTGGTTTTCCGCATCGAAGTCCCCATTGGATAACATCATTTTTTTGTAGCCATGCAGCGAGTAGTCTAGACTAACCAAGCCGTTGTTTCCAAAAATATATGCGATGCTTGTTGTTGTTTTTGATGGTGTTTTTAGTTTGTAAGAAAAACCTTGAACTGGAAAATTATTTCCAATAGTATTGTCGTAAATAGTTGAATCTCCCGTGACTCTTATTTCTGTGTCACCTAAAAAACCATCGTTGTTTAGCATATTCGTTTCTTCAAGAATTTCCGTAAACCAAATAGGCGATTGATAAGAGAAACCGAATCGTAAGCTACGCGTCGCTTTATATATCGCACCGAAATTAAAGGAAAACCCTGTGCCTGTAGTAACATTCTCTTGATAGAATTTGGCATTTAAGATATTACCATCTCCATCATTGTTTTGTTCTCTTAACGTTGACCGCTGAGAAAACCGGAGATCGTAGGTGTTTACTGAGGCGCCAAGATGCAAATCATTTTGATACACACCTGCAATCGTGAAATTGTAAGCAGCCAATTCTCCATTGGTGGTATTTGAGAAACTCTGTGTTTCTGAGTTTGTGTACTGAGTAGGCGTATTGCCTGCGTCTAACGGGAATTCGATAAATGTTGCTAAACCACTATTTCCAAGTGTATTGAAATGAGCATTGAAGTCGTTTTGGAGGGCGTAGTTAAAACCAAATGTAAATTTAGTCCAATCACTGTTTGCATTCGTTTTGTAAACAAAAATTGCTCCGGCTTGTGAAAAATTCATGTATTCTTCATTTGTTGATGATTCATTTCCATAATAGCGAGCAGTAAGGGCTGTATTTCTAGATGCTGCAGAGGCAGAAAAGATACTGTTACTAAAAATAGAAGCACCTGCTGGATTTGTTTTTACTGCGGAAATATCGCCACCTAATGCTCCAAAAGCTCCGCTCATGGCATTGAATCTTGCTGTTCCCGTATTCGCGTCCTCAGAGAATAATAGCGACAAATCTGTGTAGCCTAAGTTCTGTGAAAAACTAGACATAGAACATCCTAAAAAAAGTAGGAGTAGGATCAATTTTTTCATAATAAACATGGGGGTTTTGAGATGTTAGTTTCTTCTTGACGAACTTCTACTTCTGCTACGAGACGCACTCCCTCTTGATGAACTCCTACTTCTTGAAGGCGTGTAGTTTCTTCTAGAAGAGGAGCTTGATCTATAGCTTCTGTTCGAATTCGAAGAGTTTCCTTTGTAACGTCTGCTGTTAGTCGTGGAGCTAGGTCTTCTTTTGTTTGTTGATTTTACTGCATTTGATTTGCGTCTGTATTTCGTTGGGACATCCGTTTTCGAATTGCCTCGTGACTTTCTTGTGCTTCTTGTTGTTCTTTTGTAATTATTGTCTCTATAAGCTGATCTTACCCTGCTGTTAATTGAGGCGGCGTCTCTTTTAGAGTAGCTGTTTGATCTTCTACTATTGTATGAGTAAGACCTTCTATTGTTGGCTCTTCTCTGTCCGTAAAAATAATTTCTAGCATAGCGATTGTTGAAATATCTGGCATACCTGCTGTTTCTGTAAAACGGGACGTTGTTATATGGAGAATAATAAAATCCATAATGCATGTTATTTCTGTAATACCCATAGAAATACGGCTGAAAGACATAATCCCCGTAAAAACCTTGACTAAATCCCCAACGGTATCTCCAATAATTTCTATTTCTATAAAAATCCCAGTTATTCCAGTTCCAATTATTCCAAGACCAATGATCTCTGTAATTGATTTGTACAACAACATTGTCTTCTGAAGAATATCCCCATGGTTCTTCTCTATTTTCGGTATATTCCGAACCAGTGTTGTCATAGGAAGTGTATTCTTCAGCGTCTGTGAAAATCGCTTCATTTTCTATATTGTCATTTAGTTGGTCAAGTTGCCTTTTGAAGTAACTGCTATTGTTGGTTCTGGCTTCTTGTTGCGTTTCTACAATAACAACCCTTTTTTGAACAGGAGTGTCATCGTAAATTCCATCGTTGTTATAGACACTTTGATAGGTGCCGCATGAAACGAAAAGTAGCCCTGATAGAAGAAGGGTAAAAAACGTGTAATGATTTCTCTGAGTAAAGGTCTCTTGTTTCATGATGTCTGAATTATAGATG
>JBELDQ010000213.1:0-3499 GCA_042094215.1 Polaribacter sp.
GAAGTAGACGACAATGTTGTTCCTTTTTTACTCAAAAAATTGAACATCAATACGCAAGTCTTACAACAGTTATTAGACAAGCAATTAGAACGTTTCGCTAAAGTTTCTGGTGCAGATTTCACCTTGTCTAGAGAGACAGGAAAAACCCTAACAGAAGCTGCCAATATTGCTAAAAAAATGAAGGACGAATACATTTCTATTGAGCACATGATCATTGCCATTGTGAAATCTAAAAGCAGTATCGCACAAATGTTAAAGGATCAAGGAGTCACTGTAAAGGGACTTACCGATGCAATTGAAGCGTTGCGCAATGGAGACAGAGTGACTTCTCAAAATGCCGAGGAGACCTATAATTCTTTGCGTAAATATGCGAACAACTTAAACGAATTAGCACAAGATGGCAAGCTAGACCCGGTTATTGGAAGAGATGAAGAGATCAGAAGATTATTACAGATTTTATCTAGAAGAACCAAAAACAACCCTATTTTGGTTGGAGAGCCTGGCACTGGAAAAACAGCAATTGCAGAAGGATTGGCGCATCGTATTATCAGAGGAGATGTTCCTGAAAACCTAAAAGACAAGTTAATTTTTTCTTTGGATATGGGGGCATTAATAGCAGGTGCTAAATTCAAAGGAGAGTTTGAAGAACGTCTGAAAGCAGTGATTAAAGAAGTAACAACTTCCGATGGAGATATTGTCTTGTTTATAGATGAGATTCATACACTGGTGGGCGCAGGAGGTGGTCAAGGAGCCATGGATGCAGCAAACATACTCAAACCAGCATTGGCTAGGGGTGAATTAAGAGCTATTGGAGCCACAACGTTGGACGAATATCAAAAATACTTCGAAAAAGACAAGGCTTTAGAGCGTAGATTTCAAAAAGTTTTGGTGGAGGAACCTGATACAGAAAGTGCCATCTCTATTCTTAGAGGAATCAAAGACAAATATGAAACACATCACAAAGTCCGCATCAAAGACGAGGCAATTATTGGGGCTGTTGAATTAGCTACACGCTATATAACCAATCGCTTTTTACCCGATAAGGCAATTGATTTAATGGATGAAGCGGCTTCTAAATTGCGTATGGAAATCAATTCGAAACCAGAAGAATTGGATGTACTCGATAGGAAAGTCATGCAGTTAGAGATTGAAATAGAAGCAATTAAACGCGAAAATGATGCAGCCAAACTAAGGGCATTGAATGCAGAGCTTGCAAATTTCAAAGAAGAGCGCAATGAAATTAGTGCAAAATGGCAAAGTGAAAAGAGCTTAGTAGATGGCATTCAAAGCACAAAGAAAATGATTGAAGATGCTAAAATAGAAGCTGAGAAAGCAGAACGCAATGGCAATTATGGCAAGGTTGCTGAATTGCGCTACGGAACCATTAAAAAGTATTACGAAGAACTAGAGATACAACAAAAAATACTTGCAGACAAGGGAGATAAAACACTCATTAAAGAAGAGGTTACTTATGAAGACATTGCAGAAGTTGTTGCCAAATGGACAGGTGTTCCTGTGACTAAAATGCTGCAATCAGAACGTGAAAAACTATTGCAATTAGAAACTCAATTACACAAGCGTGTCATTGGTCAAGAAGAAGCAATTGAAGCTGTTTCTGATGCTGTAAGACGCTCAAGAGCTGGATTGCAAAATCCTAACAAACCCATTGGATCTTTCTTGTTTTTGGGAACCACAGGTGTTGGAAAAACAGAACTCGCAAAAGCATTGGCTGGCTATTTATTTGACGATGAAAATGCCATGATGCGCATTGACATGAGTGAATATCAAGAACGTCATTCGGTAAGCAGACTAGTTGGTGCACCTCCTGGTTATGTAGGTTATGATGAAGGGGGGCAATTAACAGAAGCAGTGCGAAGAAAACCCTACTCCGTAATTCTCCTTGATGAAATTGAAAAGGCACATCCAGATACATTTAACATCTTATTACAGGTATTAGATGAAGGAAGACTAACCGACAATAAAGGAAGAGTTGCAGACTTTAAAAACACCATTATTATCATGACCTCAAATTTAGGTAGCCAGATAATTCAAGAAAAGATAGACAATTTTAAAGGAGATACACACACTGCTATGGACTTAGCAAAAACAGAAGTTTTAGGACTGCTAAAACAAACAGTGCGACCAGAATTTCTGAACAGAATTGATGACATTACTTTGTTTACACCTTTGTCAAAAAGCGCTATCAGTTCTATTGTTATATTACAATTAGCTATGGTAAAAAAAATGATTGCAAAACAGGGCATTACTTTAGATGCTACTGAAGAAGCAATAGGCTTTCTAGCAGCAAAAGGCTATCAGCCAGAATTTGGAGCAAGACCTGTGAAACGGGTACTACAAAAAGAAGTCTTGAATCAATTATCAAAAGAAATATTAGCGGCCAAGGTAACCACAGATAGTGTGATTTTATTGGATGCCTTTGATGATAAATTGGTGTTCAGGAACCAAACTGAATTGGTAGATAATTAAACCTTTAGAAAAAAGCCATGTGTGAGCAACATCGCTTTTTTCTGCTTATATTCGCAGCATTAAATGAAACCTAATACAATGAAAAAAATCTTACTCCTATTTTTATGTAGCCTTGTTAGTCTGACAAGTGTTTCACAAGAAAAAAATGATGAAACCACCATTTACTATTTAATTCGTCATGCTGAAAAGCAACGAACAAACCCAACAAATAAAAATCCTAGCTTGACATTTCAGGGCTTAAAACGTGCCGATGCATGGGCTGAAGTATTGTCTGAGGCAAATATCAATTTAGTCTATACAACTGATTATAATAGAACCAAAGAGACTGCCCAACCTACAGCTGAAAAAAATGGTTTGAGTATGTATGTTTACAATCCAAAAAACATGTATAACGATGGTTTCAAATACAATACCAAGGGTAAAAACGTGTTAATTGTAGGTCATAGCAATACAACACCTGCTTTTGTAAATAAAATTTTAGGCTACAAAAAGTATGCACAAATTGCCGATGATGTCAATGGGAATCTATACATTGTTACAGTAACTAAAAGTGGAGCAACCAGCGTTGTTTTACAAATCAATTCGTACTAGAAAGACACCACTTGAACATTGATTAGATTTATTTCTGATATTTTTTCTAAACGTTCATTTTCAAATGCTACATCTAAGTTTTCCAAACTTGTTGTAGCATTTGTTGCTTTGTAGTTGTTATAATCTACAAAGCGAATACCGTGAACAACGCGTTCATTCGTGGCTTGTCGAAATCGTTTCCCGCCACCGTTTACATGAAAACTATAGGCGAGATAATCAATGTTAAAATTCTTTTTATGCACCCAATACACGAAAACATCATCAAAGTCCTCTCCTCCTCCATCTTCAGAAAAACGAATCTCTATTTTATAGTAGGCTTCCCCCTTAATAGTTGCCTCTTGTAGCAATTTCTTTTTTACAGCAGCATCATTTAAGCCATAAGGCAATACGGCAAAATAATGTACTGAATTCACAGATCCGG
>JBELDQ010000214.1:0-3486 GCA_042094215.1 Polaribacter sp.
CTATTCAGAAAAAGAAAGAAGTCAGATGTACATTGCCTATGTAAATGCTAAAAAATACACCTCATATCAGAACACAAGAAAGAAAAAGGATATTTTTTATACAACAACAAAAAAGCTTGGAAACTATACATTGAAATCCGACTCCATAAAACCTCGTGTTTCTTTATACAATTTTAAAAACGGCAATTGGATTAGCAAACACAATAGAATCATTGCCAAGATTTCTGATAATGAAACTGGTATCAAATCATACAGAGCTACCTTAGATGGCGCATGGATTCTGATGGAATATGATCTTAAAAAGAAGCAAATCGTATATCAATTTAAAGACAAAAAATTAGTAGGTGCAAAACACACCTTAAAAATTGAAGTCGAAGATCATGTTGGTAATACGAATATATTAGATGCTACGTTTTATAAAAAAGAATAACTTAGCATCTGTAAATAACACTACTTTGAAAAAAATTTTAGTTTTACTTTGCCTCCTTCCTGCAATTGTTGTTTCTCAAAACACAAGCATTATAAAAGGATATATCAAAAACCTACAGAACAATCCGATTAAAAATGTTTCTGTGAGCTATAAAGGTATAGGAACCATTTCTAATGATGCTGGCTATTATGAGCTGTCTATTCCAATACGGAAAACAATTCAAATTACATTTCGTCATATTTCGTACAAAAAGCATATAAAAAAAGTAACGTTGAGAAGTAAAAGAGTACTCAGCTATTCTCCTGTGCTGACTGCTTTAGACAATGCACTAAAAGAAGTTATTGTTAAAAATAAAGCCAATGATGCTAGAGGAATAACTGCCATCGCAGTGGACAAAGTAAAACGATTGCCAGGAGCGAATGCAGGTGTAGAGAATTTATTGATGACCTTTGCAGGAGTTAGTAACAACAACGAATTGAGTACGCAATACAATGTTCGAGGAGGGAATTTTGATGAAAATCTTGTGTATGTAAATGGCATAGAAGTATACCGACCTTTTTTAGTGCGCTCAGGACAGCAAGAAGGATTGAGTTTTATCAACCCCAATATGGTACAAAATATTCATTTTTCTGCGGGAGGGTTTCAGGCAAAATATGGCGATAAACTCTCATCTGTTTTAGACATTACCTATAAAAAACCAACAGTATTTAAAACACAGATAGATCTCAGTTTAATTGGAGGAAGTGCCACTATTGAAGGTCAGACACCAAATCAAAAAGGAACTGGAATTATTGGTTTACGACACCGTAACAATAGTTTATTTGTGAATAGCAAACAAATTGAAACCAATTACAACCCTAGTTTTACAGACATTCAATCGTATTTCACCTATCAATTTACAGAGAAATTAAGCCTTGGTTTTTTAGGAAATTTCTCTTTAAACAACTACAATTACACCCCTATTTCACGCAGAACTCGTTTTGGAACACTGCTAAACCCTATTGAACTTATTGTTTTTTATAATGGACAGGAAAAAGATAGCTATCAAACAAGTTTTGGCGCATTTCAGACCAATTATAAACTGAATGACGCACTAACGCTTCAGGCGACCGCATCTCTTTACAACACGCAAGAAGAAGAATATTATGATATTTTAGCCTCCTATAATTTGGGACAGGTAGATAGTAATTTAGGTTCTGAAAACTTTGGAGAAGTAGAATTTTCACAAGGAATTGGGGCTCAATTAAATCATGCGAGAAATGATTTAGATGCGCTGATTGGAAACCTTCAATTCAAAGCAACCTATAAAAAAAACAACAACCAACTTGAAGCAGGCATACAATATCAAATTGAAGATATCAAAGACCGAATTATTGAATGGGAAGTAATTGATTCTGTTGGGTTTGCTATTCGTCCACCTCATCATGCTTTGAACCAACAACCCTATGAGCCTTTCACAGGTAGCATTACCCCTTATCAAAACATTAGAGCCACCAATAAGGTGCAAATAAAAAGAATCTCTGGTTTTACACAGTTTAGTAGAAAAGACCTTATAAATGAACATCAAATTTGGTATAATTTTGGTATTCGCTTTCAACATTGGTCTGTCAATTCCGACAATGCAATTAAAAAAAATCATGCAATTTTTAGTCCACGAGCACAAGTTGCCATCAAACCTAATTGGGACAAAGACATGCTGTTTCGTCTCTCTGGAGGGGTCTACTATCAACCGCCTTTTTATAAAGAATTAAAAGACAATTTGGGAGCAATTCACCCAGAAGTAAAGGCTCAGAAGTCAATTCATTATGTTTTAGGGAATGATTATAGCTTTCAACTATGGGAGCGGCCATTTAAGTTAACAACAGAAATTTATTACAAGAGCTTAACCAATGTAAATCCATACACGGTAGACAATGTTCGTATTCGATACCAAGCTGCAAACAACGCAACTGCATATGCCACCGGAATTGATGTTCGCTTAAATGGAGAATTTGTTCCGGGTAATGAAAGTTGGATTAGTTTAGGATTGCTAAAAACAGAAGAGAACATCAATGCAAAAGGAAACATTGCAAGACCTACTGACCAGCGTTTTAAACTCGGAATTTTATTTCAAGATTACGTACCCAATTTACCTGACCTAAAAGCCTATTTAAATATGGTGTATAACTCTGGGCTTCCTGGAGGTGCACCTAGTTACTCAGACCCATATCAATTTCAAAGTAGGCTGGGAGCTTATAAGCGTGCTGATTTAGGCGTGTCCTATGTTTTTGTTGATGCCAATAAAAAATCAGGAGCTCCTTGGCTTCGAAATTTTAAAGAATTTACAGCGGGGCTTGAGTTATTCAACCTGTTTGATATTCAAAATTCAATTACCAATACCTGGGTACGAGATATCTACTCGAAAACCATGTATGGCATTCCTAATTACATGACCGGAAGGGTTTTGAATCTTAAATTAGGAATGCAATTCTAGTACTATTTATTGCAGGCAGTCTAGTAAGCTCAATACAAGTTGATCAAAAATAAGATACGCTATTGCAATGATTAATTAAAAAACATCAATAAAAAAACCGAGCGAAATGCTCGGTTTTTTTTATAGTATTTGAGCGGCGTGCTCTTTTGTTTTTACTTTCGTTATGACCTCTTCAAGCACCCCTTTCTCATCAATAACAAAGGTTGTTCTATGAATTCCATCATATTCACGGCCCATAAATTTCTTAGGTCCCCAAACACCAAATGCATTAATCACAGTTTTATCTTCATCTGCTAGCAAAGGAAAAGGTAGCTCATGCTTATCAATCCAATTTTGCTGTCTTTTCGCTGAATCTGCACTTGCTCCTAGTACGTCATATCCCTTCGCTAAAAAAGTAGTGTAGTTATCTCTTAAATCACAAGCTTCTGCCGTGCAACCTGGCGTGCTTGCCTTTGGATAGAAGAATAATACAAGCTTTTTACCTGCGTAATCTGAGAGTTTAATTGTGTTTCCCTTATTATCTTTTGCCTCAAAATCGGGCGCCTTATCACCTACTTTTAAATGTGTCATTGGTATTATTTTA
>JBELDQ010000215.1:0-3463 GCA_042094215.1 Polaribacter sp.
GGTCCAACACCAATCTTTAACATATCAAAAACACTAATAAACTGTGACATCCTTTAATTTTTGGCTAAAGTATGAAAATCCATTATGTTAGAAAGGGTATTTTTTGAGTTTTAGACGATTTAAAAGACATGTATTATGTCATCCTGTCATCTTTTATGCCCTAAATATCAGAAGAGACTGACAATTGCATTTAGAAAAGGTAATGGCATACAAATTGACTATTACCAAAATGTAAAATTGAAATAACACTATTAATTATAAATACAAATTATGAGTAAGATTATAGGAATTGACTTAGGAACAACCAATTCATGTGTTTCTGTAATGGAAGGAAATGAGCCAGTTGTTATACCGAATGCAGAAGGGAAAAGAACAACACCTTCTATTGTAGGTTTTGTTGAAGGAGGAGAAAGAAAAGTTGGAGACCCTGCAAAAAGGCAGGCGGTTACAAACCCAACAAAAACTGTATACTCTATCAAGCGTTTTATGGGGAATAAATTCTCTGAGTCTTCTAAAGAAACAGCAAGAGTGCCTTATAGCGTTGTAAAAGGAGATAATGATACACCGAGAGTAGATATTGATGGACGTTTGTACTCGCCACAAGAAATATCTGCAATGGTATTGCAAAAAATGAAAAAAACCGCTGAAGATTATTTAGGACAAGATGTATCTGAAGCTGTTATTACTGTGCCAGCATATTTTAATGATGCACAAAGACAAGCTACGAAAGAAGCTGGTGAGATTGCAGGGTTACAAGTTCGTCGTATTATCAACGAACCAACTGCAGCTGCATTGGCTTACGGTATGGATAAAAAAGGAACTGACCAAAAAATCGTTGTTTTTGATTTTGGAGGAGGAACACATGATGTTTCTATTTTAGAATTAGGAGATGGTGTTTTTGAAGTATTGGCAACAGATGGAGATACACACTTAGGAGGTGATGATGTTGATGAAAAAATCATTAACTGGTTAGCAGAAGAATTTAAAGCAGAAGAAAATATGGATCTACGTAAAGATCCTATGGCTTTACAACGTTTGAAGGAGGCTGCTGAAAAAGCAAAGATTGAATTGTCTAGTTCTGCTACTACAGAAATCAATTTACCATATGTTACTGCAACAGCTAGTGGACCAAAACACTTGGTGAGATCTTTAACAAAAGCGAAGTTTGAGCAATTAATTGATGATTTAGTAAAAAGAACTATCGAGCCTTGTGCTACAGCATTAAAGAATGCAGGTCTTTCTACTGCTGATATTGATGAGGTAATTTTAGTTGGAGGTTCTACTAGAATCCCTGCTGTACAAGATGCTGTTGAGAAATTCTTTGGAAAAGCACCAAGTAAAGGTGTGAACCCTGATGAAGTAGTTGCTTTAGGAGCAGCAATTCAAGGAGGGGTATTGTCTGGAGATGTAAAAGATGTTTTGTTGTTAGATGTAACACCTTTATCATTAGGAATCGAAACAATGGGGAATGTATTTACAAAATTAATTGATGCAAATACAACCATTCCAACGAAAAAATCTCAAGTGTTTTCTACTGCAGTAGACAACCAACCATCTGTAGAGATCCACGTATTACAAGGTGAAAGAGCAATGGCAGCAGATAACAATACCATTGGTCGTTTTCACTTAGATGGATTGCCACCAGCGCAAAGAGGAGTGCCTCAAATTGAAGTAACTTTTGATATTGATGCAAATGGAATTATCAAGGTTTCTGCTTTAGATAAAGGAACTAATAAATCTCATGAGATTAGAATCGAAGCTTCATCTGGATTGTCAGAAGAAGAAATCGAGAAAATGAAGCAAGAAGCAGAAGCAAATGCAGATGCTGATAAGCAAGCAAAAGAAACCGCAGAAAAAATCAATGGTGCTGATGGAATGATTTTCCAAACAGAAAAGCAATTGAAAGAGTTTGGTGAAAAATTATCTGAAGATAAAAAAGGACCAATTGAAGCGGCATTAGTTGAGTTAAAAGCGGCACATGAATCTAAAGATATTGCACAAATTGATGCTGCAATGGAAAAGATTAATGAAGCTTGGAAAGTTGCATCTGAAGAAATGTACAAAGCAGAGCAAGAAGCTCAAGCGGGTGCAGGAGCAGAGCAAGGTCAACCAGAAGCAGCTGCTACAGATGGAGATGCTGTTGAAGATGTAGACTTCGAAGAAGTAAAATAAGTTTTTTTCTGAACTTGTTTCAGAAGCAACTATAAAGCAAAACGCAATCATTGATTTGATTGCGTTTTTTTATGGAGTATTGTGAGGAACAACGTAATCTCTTTATGCTCCCTCAAATAGCTTCAGTATCTTCGCAATAATCTTTTTATCAATTATTTTGAAGACCTATACAAAATCCAATTTCTTTAGACACACCTTTTGTGAATTCAAACAGGTAGATACTGATTTCTTTGATACTAATCAAGTTCATTTTAAGAGCAAAGCAGGAAGTCAGTATTCGTATACTAAAGAGGGAGTGTATCGATATTCAAATCATTGGGGGCGAGTTGCAAACTGTAGATGGAGGTTGATTTCTAAAGAGAAAATAAAGAATCAAGAGTATTCTTTAGGATTTGCAGAATGGACAGATTTCTATGGGTTAAATGAATCGGAAAAACAGTTTTATATTGCTGTTGATTTTGAAAAAGAGTTGGTGAGCTTTCACCATAAAGCAACTCAAGAAGATGCTTTTTTATTTTTTGCAGCCACTGCTCAAAAGAAAGCAACTCAAATAAGAACATTATTTTCTGATGATAAGTGGGCAAACTATTTCGAAGAAGAGGTGATTCCGCTTCGGAAAAAGATCATCACAGCCTACATAAACTCGAATAAATCATTGCAGGAAATTAAAACTGATTTTTCTTAATTTCGACCTATAAATGAATATTGCTTTCGCGTCCTTGTCAAGAATATTTCGTAAATTTACGTAGGTAGAATTTCACTGAATTTAACACAAGTTAAAGATACTAAAATGAATATACCACAAACGAGTCTTTCAAGAGTTGTGCTTGTGATAGTTGAATTTTTGGGATTAGTCTTGGCAAAACTGTTCAGAAAGAGAGGCCCAATAGGCGATAGTAGACTTTGAAAAAATAAGCACTCCTTTAATGCGGAAGATTTATAATAAATTAAGTAGTTAAGATGAATGCTGTTTCACATATTAAATGTCCGAATTGTGGCACTTTTAATACCAATAATGACTATTGTGTGTCTTGTAATCATTTGATTTCTCATCAAAAAAAACGAGTGGCTAGAGCAACTCTAATTCATGAAAAAGAATTACAAGAAGTCAAGGATGAATTGGAAAAAGTAAGTGTTGCACAACGTTTAATAAAACATCCTTTTTTTCTTGTGAAAATACTAGGTTGGTGTTTGCAGTCAATTTGGTTTGTGCTTAATGTTATTGGAGGATTGATCGCATGGTGTATCGCAATGGTAGCTGCAGGATGAAAAAGAAACTTAGGTATTATGT
>JBELDQ010000216.1:0-3461 GCA_042094215.1 Polaribacter sp.
TTTTTATGCAGTTCGAGGTCTATGTTTGGAGAAAGTGCAACACGAGCAATATAGTCTTTATCGCCTTCTTTCGTGGTTCCTTGTGTCGAAGTAGCCGGGATGGTCCAATAACACCCTTTTAACTGTCCGTAACTCACACAATATTTACTTTCATGTGGAATTTGCTGAATCATGACGTTAATAAGCTGAAGGTTCAACGCTCGCTTATAGCTTTCTCTCTCTTCTTCAGTGTTTCCCTTTGTTGGTAAATCTAATGAAAACACAGAGGGGGTAAACCCTTGTGCTGCCAATGCTTCAGAAACGAAGTTGATTTTTGCTGCTGGCAATACCTCACTTACAAAATTCACAAAGGCTCTTGTATTGGTATACGCATCTTGAATACGTTGCTTCATGGAAGGCAATTGCTTTGCCAATATTTCATACTGCAATGCTGTCGCTTCGTTATCACATATCCTTAGGTGTTGCGCAATCGTATCCATTAAAAAGGCTGCTTTGTCATTTGCCACAGCATATCCTGCTGTACACTGGCCTCCACTCGGAAATTTAGAGCCACTCACATATGAAATGGTCTTAACAGATGCTAATATTGATTCTTTTCCTAGAAAGTGAACATTCGGACAAAAAGTTTGATCTACAATAAAAACAGGATCAATTGCTGTCGCTCCAGCAGCAGTGAGCCGCTTTTTAGTAAGTACCTCTTTTAAATGATTCAAATCTGGTACTTCAACTCTTGGATTGGTTGGAATTTCTACAATAATATATGGAATCGCATCTTCTTTGGCAACTTCTTCTAGCACCTGATCAATACTTTGATCCATGTGTTCTCCTCCATCAACGAGCAAATCCACCACATCAATAGTTTCACTGCATGCTGCTACTCTTCGAGCTTGGTCGTTTGTACCTCCATAACAATTGGGAGGCACAATAAAGGTAATCTTTTTACCAGGATGTTTTTCTAATGCGTGTGCCACCAATCCCATGGCAATCGCATATTGCGTAGACAATCCACTTGATCCCACAACAGACCTTGTATTTGTTGTTGTAATCTCACGAATCGCATCGAATACACGCTCTTTTGTTAAGTTTAAATCCTTCGTATCCTTGGTGTTTGCCGCATTACCCACCAACCTTTGCAATACTTCAAAGGTATTTGCAGGCGTCATGGCAATGGTTTCTCGTCTTCGTACATGTTGTACTTCAGAAATATAATGCGCATTGGCATCTCCATTTGCCACTAATACACTTCCAAACTGAGGATGTATACTTATAAAAAAATCAATATTTGGTCTAAGGTCAATGGCACAAATGTCTTCCTGATCTTGAACAAAGACTGTGGTTCCATCGAATGCATCAATTGCATCCACAGTAGCTACCTGTATCAATTCAAAATCATATCCATACACCGTCTTGAGTACCGTTTCATCAAAGCATTTCGGCATCGCATCAACATAGACAATACGTGTAGCTATCTTCTCCAAGCTATTTTTTCGTAGAATGGCTAAAATAGGCATGGTTTTCGATGAAAAACTCACCACATGATCTTGCTGTTGTCCTAGCAACTTTGCAAGGGTCCATTCTAAGATACAAGAAAGCGGATGTCCCAATCGAATGTAATCATAAGATGTCGGCAATTCACTCAATACAGCTGTGCGCGTGTCCCTTTCATTATACAAGGTTTCAAAATGAGAGAGAAAGGCTGTTTTTGCCAATTTCTCATTAAAGATATCTAAGCGATGTGTTGTGATTGTAAGCCAATCTGATGGGGCATTACAGAGCACTTCCTTTACATAACTCAATAGGGTGTTTTCTTGCATAATTTTAACTTTAAATGGAGCTCAAAGATACGCTAATTTGATTTTTTACAACCATGGTACCTGTCAAAATTATTAGATAATTCTGTGCTTTTTCCGGGGTCTAACATTTACCAATTCACAAAAACAAAACGTTAATTACAATTTGGAACAGCTTGCTGGTAATCAGACAATCGCAATTCTATATTTTTTTGATCCTCTGCAATTTTTATACAGGTCAAATTCGGATTTCTATTAGCACTTAACATCGTAAGATTTTGAAAGCTACTCACATCTAGACTTGATAAATCATTGCTAAAACAAGAAATGTAATTGAGGTTTTCAGCACTACCAAAATCCAATTGAGTAATGGCATTACCTCCTAATTCAACCCCTTCAATTAAGGTGTTTTTAGAGAGATCTATAGTTGTCAATTTATTGGCTCTTAGATTCAGTAATTTCAAATTTTCGGCACTACTGGTATCAAATTCAGTCAGCTCATTCATAGGCATTAAAAATGTTTCTACACTTGAACTCTCCAAGGTGAATTCCTCAAAATAATTATTAGATAAATTCAAATACTTTAAGCTTGATAGCTTTTCTATTCCTTGAATCTCTTTCAATTCATTGCCGTATAGATGGAGTGTATCTAGCATTACATTTGTGCTCACATCAATCGTCTGAATGCCAGATGACATGATAGACAGCTGCTCTAAGTTCACAAAACCTTCAATACCTGAAACGTCTGTTATATCGAAATTATAGAGATCGAGTGCAGTTACAGCACTTGCGTCTTCTTTGAGCAATCTTTGATTCACAATACCATCAGAATCGATTCCCTGTGCAATAAGTTCTTCTTCAAAAATAGGATCAAGAATTGTAACGAAGTTTTCGGGGACTTCTAAAAGAGCATCGGTATCTTTTTTAGAACAGGCATACATAGAGAAAAGGACCATTGCAAAAATGGTCTGGTAACAAAGGTGTTTCATAGCAATTAGATACGTATTTTAAAATGATTTCATTTATAAGACGTGAATTTGAGTATTTTATATCAATGAAAAACTGCTTTTAAGAAAACTTTATGAAAGCCTGTCTCAAGCATACGCATCGTCAAAATATAAATTCAGAACGCATTCATATAATTTGAAACAATCAGTCCTTTAATTTTTTAATAACACTGATTTTATAGAGGTCACCAATTGGAAGTTCTTGCTCTCCTATTTCCACGTCTTGTTTTGTATATGCTGTTACCTTATCCTTGTTTACAATATACGAGCGATGCAATCTTATAAAACGCTTATCCAATTTGTGTTCAAAATCGGTGAGTCCGTGTTTGATTAACAATCGCTTTTCACTTGTTACTATATTGATGTAATCTTTTTTACTCTCCACATATAAAATTTCATCAAAGAGCACTTTGATATTTTTCTTGTGATACTGAACAAAAAGATGTGTTCTCTCTACATTTTCTGATGCTGTTGATGGCTGCGTTTTCTGTGTTTCATAAAATTTTTCAATAGCCTTTAAAAAGCGTTGAAATACAATTGGTTTTAGAAGGTAATCAACGACATCCAATTCAAAACCCTCCATAGCATATTGCCTATGCGCAGTGGTAAAAATCACTTTGGGTGGGGTGCTCAGGTTCTTTAAAAAATCAGTCCCTTTTAAAAC
>JBELDQ010000217.1:0-3415 GCA_042094215.1 Polaribacter sp.
CTAATCTTAAATCGATGTGATTGTTTCGGATTTCTCTGTTGATCATTTCAGATTCTCCTTTTGGTAACACACCATTCCAAAAGCTTTTTTCTCGCACCAAAAAGGTTACCGGAATGTTCCTGCTATGCAGCATTTCTACGAGCTCAATGCCAATCAAGCCACCACCAACAACCACAGCTCTTTTACAAGTTTTATTATCTGGAGCATAGGTTTCTAGTGCTTCTAAATCTTGCTTGTGATACATGCCGAGTACGCCTTTTAAATCTTGACCTGGCCAGCCAAATTTATTGGGTTTAGACCCTGTTGCAATGATCAGTTTGTTATAGCCTAACTGTTCTCCGTTGTCAAATTCAATGCAGTTTGATTTGGAATGAATTTTAGAAACAACCCCTTTTTTTAGTGCAATGCGATTTTTTTTCCAAAAGTGAGGTTCATAGGGTTGCGTATGCTCAAACTTTAGATGGCCCATGTACACATACATCAATGCGGTTCTCGAAAAGAAATACTCGCTTTCTCCGGAAACGATGGTAATTCTTTTGTCTGATTGTTTTCTGATATGCCTAGCGGCAGTAACTCCAGAAATACCATTTCCTATAATAACAATGTGTTCCATGCCTTATGTGTTGCCTCTTCTGTCGAGAGGGAAGTTACAACCTTAAAATGAATTTTTAATTTAAAATGATTCCATATTATGTGATACTCTTAGCCTTTTTTTTTCAAATTTTAACCTAGGTTTAAGAGCGTCGTATCTAAATTAAGACTAGTTTAGAGGAACTTATGAATGTACACAGGTGTCTTCTTCTCATTGCAGTTATTTTTCAGGTTTCTTTTGTGCAGAGCCAGAAAATAAATGGCGTTAGTTTTGTTGCTTCCTATGGTGTAATTGATACACAGCATGTGCAGCCTGTTTTAAAAGTGAACGCAAACTACGTGGCGCTCATGCCTTTTGCTTTTATGAAAGATCTAGCGAATCCTTCGTTGGTTTTTAATACTGATAGACAATGGTTTGGTGAAACAGAAAAAGGACTGGTACATTATGCAAATGAGTTTGAAAAGGTTTCGGTAAAAGTAATGGTAAAGCCTCAAATATGGGTTTCTAAAGGGCAGTTTACAGGCCTTATAGAGATGATGTCTGAAGAAGATTGGATCTTGTTTCAAGCGAATTACGAAAAGTACATACTGTCTTATGCTGTCATTGCTCAAAAGATTCAAGCCGAGTTGCTATGCATCGGAACGGAATTGGGTTCTTTTGTGACGCAGCGACCTAAATTTTGGAATGAATTAATTGCTAAGATAAAACGTGTTTATAAAGGCAGGTTGACCTATGCTGCGAATTGGGATGCCTATAAAAGAGTGTCTTTTTGGGGGCAATTAGATTATATAGGTGTGGATGCTTATTTTCCTTTGAGCGCTGACAAAACACCAACAGTTGCAGATTTTGAAAAGGGCTGGCAGCCTCATAAAAAGGAAATCAAAATCATTCAGCAGCGCTATGGTAAACCGATTTTATTTACAGAGTACGGGTATCGCAGTGTTGATTTTAATGGACTTAGGCCTTGGGAATCCAATCAAGTAGAAGGTGCTGTTAATTTGTTGGCTCAGGCCAATGCAACACAAGCAATTTACAATCAGTTTTGGAAAGAAGATTGGTTTGCAGGTGGGTTTATTTGGAAATGGTTTCACAACCATAGTGACTCAGGAGGAACTGAAAACAATAGGTTTACACCACAGAATAAACCTGCGGAAAAACTCCTTCGAACATTATACAAGCAGTAAAATGGAGTGCATAATAGAGGGGCAGATACGGTCTGAGTACTCAATTCATTGATATAAAAAAGCCGTTAATTTTAGTCAAACTCTCTAAAAAAAACGGTTTTTATCTTGTTTGAAAAAAGATGTTGCTCGGTGATTCTCAACAGCAACCGCCACCATCATAATGAAATGTAGATGGAGAGAAAAAGAGATCATCTCTTCCCAATGCTTCCAGCGCTGCTGCTGTTTTGTCACAAATAGCTAAAGGCTGATTTTTTAATAGCGTGTGTCCTGCACCATCATCAAAATAGTCTTGGTCTCCGAAATAAATGGCGGCTTTTCCTGTAAAGACACAAGGTCCATCTGCAGGCATAGGGTCTTTAATTGCAGCAACTTCAATAGATTCAATATAAATCAACTCTTCTGTTGGGTAATTTTTAGGATCTAAAATTCTGTAGGGCTTTCTCGCTCTAATTTCTATGGTTCCAAATCCTGCATCTGTGAGTGCTTTGACGTAATCTGCAATAGTTAAACTTCCCGATAAGCATAGGGCACGCAATCGTTCGTCGTTGCGCAAGGTGTCATTCATAGGTTGCTCACAGGTAGGGTCACTCATAACCAAGCGTCCATGTGGTTTTAAAACACGGTACATCTCTGCAATGGCTTTTTTTAAGTCCTCTTCTTTAAAAATATTGAACAAGCAATTTTGTGCAGCTACATCAATTGAATTGTTTTCAACCGGCAAATTCATTGCATCTCCTTTACGCAAATCAATAAAGTCAGATGAAAACCAATCGTTTTGTTCTTCTGCAATTTTAAAGTTTTTACGAGACGCCTCAAGCATTTCATCAACGACATCAAGTCCAATAACGCCGCCTTTATTTCTATTGAAGTAAGCAAATTGTAATAATTCCATACCGCCTCCAACACCCACATAGAGCATTTTTGGATTGTTTGTAAGGTCACGTGCATGTACCGTAGAACCACAACCGTAGTTCATCTCTTGCATGATTCTTGGGATTTTTAATCCGGGTAATTCCCAAATAGGATTTGTGGTGCAGCACAAGCCCACATCTGGTATTAGGGCTGCTTGTTTATAAACGTTGTGTGTGGTATCTAAGTAACTCATGCGTTATAATGTTTTGATCAATTCTTTAAATAGTTGAATTAATTTTGGTTCTGCTTGTCCTGCAATGGCAATGATTTCTGCAATGTCTACTGCTTGTAAATTTTTCGGGTCACATTCGTCTGTTAAAACAGATACGGCTGCACAAGGCAGCTCGAGTTGTTTTGCTACGATAACCTCTGGTACAGTGCTCATGCCAACGGCATCAGTTTCTAGAATTTGCAACATTCTGTATTCTGCTCTTGTCTCCAATTGTGGGCCCACAACACTTGCGTAAACCCCTGTGTGTAATGCAATGTTGTTTTGCTTGGCTATTGCCTGCAGTTGTTGGTTTATTTTATTTGAATAAGGTTCTAACATATCGGCGAAAATAGTTCCAAAGGTATTGGCTCCTTTAAATGCTAGAGGAGAGCCTCCTTGTAAATTGATGTGGTCTTCAATCAACATGAGGTCGCCTTTTTTGTAGTTTAGATTGATAGCTCCCGCAGCATTTGAGATCAATAGGTTTTTGATACCTAAGGCATGCATTGTTCGAAT
>JBELDQ010000218.1:0-3413 GCA_042094215.1 Polaribacter sp.
CTCTTAATGCTACAATTGGTTTGATACGTGCTGCGTTTTTCGCTGGTAAAAAACCGGCAATTAAACCTGCAAGAATTAATGTGATGGTTGCGCCAATAACAATCCCTGGACTTACACTTGGATCTTTGATAAAATACGCTTCTAGTGTATCACCTATGGCACCTAAAATGTAGGAACCTAACGACAGCCCTATGTAGCCTGCAATGGTTGTAATTAATACTGACTCTTGCACTACCATACCAATAATAGATGCGGGTTGAGCTCCTAATGCCTTTCGAATTCCGAACTCTTTCGTTCGCTCTTTAATTACAAAAATCATGATATTACTAATCCCAATAATACCCGCTATTAAAGTTCCAGAGCCTATTATTATGACTAAAAAATAGAGGATTCCCATAAACTGTCCTATACCTTTGTTAGCTTCGGCCATATTTCGAACTCTAATGGCACCTTGATCATCTGGATGTATATTCAACTTTGTTCTTAGATCGCGTTCTAGTCTATTTCCAAATGCAATTGCCTCCTCTAATGACAAGCCAGGATTGTAACCTAAATTCATTTCACTGATGTAGTCATTATTACCATATAACATTTGCGCTGTTGTTACTGGCATATAGGTCAAGCGTTCCTCATTATCCCCTCCATCATCAGAGAAAATTCCGATAATTTTATAGGAAATTCCGTTCACATTTACACGTTTTCCTAGTGCCGGCTTTTCACCAAAAATATCTTTCTTCACCAATCTACCAATCACTAGTACTTTCGCTTTTTCCTTTAAATCTCTCGCGTTGATATATCTTCCTTCATCCATAATAGTTTTTTCTAAAAACTGATGATCAGGATGAACTGCTCTCAAACTATAATTGTCTTGTTTTGTTTTGTAGGAAATATTTACATTTTTGTAAATCCGTGCTGTTTGGTACTGAATTTTATCATCATAGGTATTCGTTACATAATCATAATTCTCATTTTTCAATTGAACTCTCCTACCACTCTGAAGCCCTTTATAGGGTTTGGTTGTTTTACCAACTCTTATAAACATTGAGTTTTGAGCATCATCTACAAATGCATCTTTAAAGGTATTGCTCAATCCATTCACAACACCAAATAAAAGGGTAAATAGTAAAATAGCAAATGCCACAGTAAAACCAGACATTACAGATCGCAATTTGTTTTTACTTATACTTTGAAAAATTTCTCTCCAACGGTCTAAATCAAACATACTTATACTGCTTTTA
Source organism: Polaribacter sp. (assembly GCA_042094215.1). Classification (GTDB taxonomy): domain Bacteria; phylum Bacteroidota; class Bacteroidia; order Flavobacteriales; family Flavobacteriaceae; genus Polaribacter. Next base: position 1,239 of record JBELDQ010000218.1, read on the forward strand.
CGGCCTCTTTAACTTGACTATTAGTAGCTGTTAACTCATCGCTAATAATGACACCATCTTTTAAACGAACAATTCTTTTGGTTTGTTCTGCCACTTCTTCTTCGTGAGTAATTACAAAAACAGTCATTCCTTCATTGTTGATATCTCTCAACAAATCCATCACGTTGTCAGTTGTTGTAGAATCTAATGCTCCTGTTGGCTCATCTGCAAGAACTACTTTCGGTTTGGTAACCAATGCTCTTGCAATGGCAACACGCTGTTTTTGGCCTCCCGACAATTCATTTGGTAAATGATTTGCCCAATCTTTTAATCCTACTTTTTCTAAATAATCCAAGGCGATCTTTAAACGTTCTTTCCTCTTCATGCCTTTATAATACAAAGGCAAAGCAACATTTTCTAACGCTGTTTTATAAGAAATCAAGTTAAATGACTGAAAGACGAAACCTAAAAACTTATTCCTCAAAATTGCAGCCTTCTTCTCATTTAAGTTTTTGATTAGTTGGCCATTTAAGTAATATTCTCCCTCATCATGCTCATCTAAAAGACCTACTATATTTAATAATGTAGACTTTCCAGAACCTGAAGACCCCATAATAGATACAAATTCTCCTTCCTTAATATGTAGGTCTATCCCTTTTAAAACGTGCAAAGAATCTTTACCAATTGGATACGACTTGTGTAGTTTCTTTATTTCTAACATACAGATGCTCTATTTTTCTTCGAAATTAATCAAGTTTGTAATTTCAAGCTATTAATGTTTTGTTAAAATAGGCTAAGATTCCTCACAAGACCTAATAAATTGAAATAGTTACTCCTATCAGACGACTTTAAATGAACATTGTTACAATTAAATGAAAAAAAAATTAGAAATTTGCAATACGGCGTAGCCTGCAAGAAGAAGTCGCATTATGATTGAGCAATTTTTAAAGACAGATAAAAAAATTATTTTATTTGATGGTGTTTGTAATTTTTGTAATTCTAGTGTTTTAAAAATAATAGATCTAGATAAAAATGACGCCTTCTTATTTTCTTCGTTACAATCAAAAATAGGACAAGAACTTACGGCTCATTTTAAAATTGACACCACGAAAACAGACTCCATTATCTTAGTAGAGTCTGATGTTCAATTCTCTGTAAGATCTGCTGCGGCATTACATATTTTAAATGAATTTGGAGGCGTATGGAAGCTTTTTCAAATGGGTTGGATTGTCCCAAGAACTCTGAGAGATGCCATGTATGACTTCATTGCTAGAAACCGTTATCAATGGTTTGGAAAAAAGGAGCAATGCATGATTCCAACGGCAAAAATAAAAGACAAATTTATTTAACGACATGAAAAAAATTACCTGTGTGATATTTGATATGGATGGTGTTATTATCGATTCTGAAGCCCTGCATAAAAAAGCCTATTTTGAAACCTTTAAATCACTCGGGTTGGATGTTTCTGAAGCTCTATACAGTAGCTTAACGGGTTCCTCTACCATCAATGCATTTGAAAAGCTAATTTCGCATTTTGGTCTCAAAGCTGATGCCAATGCATTGGTCTTAGATAAACGAAAAAGATATATCAACTTCTTCGAAAATGATCCTACTTTGAAATTGATTGATGGTGTAGAAGAGATCATCCAATATTTTTACAAAAAGGAAATCACTATGATTTTAGCCTCTTCTTCTGCCATGGTGAATATCGATCGTGTCTTTAAAAGATTTAATTTAGATCGGTATTTTACTGCTAAAATTAGTGGCGCTGATTTAAGGGCATCGAAACCGCATCCCGAAATTTTTGAAAAAGCGGCTCTTCTAGCAAATGCTCCAAAAGAACACTGTATTGTGATAGAAGATTCAGACAATGGAGTACAAGCTGCAAATGATGCCAATATCGTTGTCTTTGGATATAAAAACCCACTAGTCTCTGATCAAAAATTGACAAATGCAGACTACGTTATTAGTCATTTCAATGAGCTGAAGACCTTTATTTAAAGCTTCTTTTCAAGAAATTTCGAATAAACAAAAGAAACATTTTTTACGCTATTTCATCGGCGTCTAGATTAGGCACCTAGGGAATTTCAATTGGCAACTGTGAATCACTTCCCCATTCTGTCCAAGAACCGTCATAAACTGCTAGTTTTTTGTATCCAGCCAATGCTGCTCCTAAAGCCAAAACACATGCCGTAA
>JBELDQ010000219.1:0-3411 GCA_042094215.1 Polaribacter sp.
ATTTTCAACAAACTCTGCAATCATTCCTTTTACTTGAGAATTCACTTTATTGACTGCCCCAGCTTTTCTCCCATTTAAATTCGGTGTTCCTTTAAACATCTATGCTATTTTACCATTGTTTGACATTCTACATTAGTATATAGCAGATGTGTTACAATTTTGCATATTGAAGAGTGTTTCTTAATAACTTTTTTACACTATGTATCATTATTGTATATTTTGATACATTGTATTTACATTTAATTTATTGAAAATTAAGTAGTTAACCTTTTTACTGAAAGTTTATGTATCATAATAGTATTTTATGTATCATAATGTGTATATTTGTAGAAACAAAAACAGATAAAATGAAAGAATATTTAGAGTTAAAAGACAAGGCAAATCAAAATTTTATAACTGCTACAAAAATGGGGGATGTTAGATTTCATCTTTTAGTGATTTTAGCACTTGAAACTGGGGCGAGGGTATCGGACTTATTAAAAATTAAAGCAGAAGATTTCACAAAAGAAAACGGTGTGTACTATCTATCGTACTATAATACGAAAGGAAAGAAGAAACAAGTTCAAAAGGTATCTGAAAAGACAGCTTTAAAGGTTGATATGATTACAAACGGGATATCTACCTACGGAGTGTTTTATAATGAAAGTAAGGGTACTATAATGAGCAGAATAACAGCTAATAGAAAGTGTACTGCTTTATATGGTTTTAACTTCCATAATTTAAGAAAGGTTGCGGGTAAGAATGTAGCAACACAGAAAGGTGTGGTATATGCATCTAAATTTTTAGGTCATTCGAGGGTGTCCACTACCGATATATATTTAGGTGTGTCTACTGACCAGTTCAAAAAGGATATGGAAGACTGTATCATTTAAAATTGTTTTTAAAATGCCCATTTATCGTAATATGAAAACGGGTGTTGAGTAGATACGGTGTACTTTGAATTCATTAAAAAGTCAAATATCTTTTTGTTTAAAATCGACATTTCAAATTTTAAAATATTATTTTTTGTCTAAACCTTTCTCTTTGGCTTCTATGAAATTACGCTCACTTGCTTGGTTGACTAATTTCTGTAAAATTGCATCTTGCTTTTCTACCCTACTACGCAAATAATTGACTTGTTCTTTTTGGAAATCAACTTCGCTTATTGTCCCAATGATATCTTGGTATTCTTCTTCTGAAAATATTTTATGTTGAACGTTCTGTTCCATCGCTTCCAAAGTAATCAACTGGATAGCTTCTTTCAGCTTCTGTTGGTGTGGTATATCCTTTGTGAGTTCCGCTTTGAGTTCTGCTATATCTGTGTCGTATTTCTCCTTTAGATAGTCTCTTTCATTCCGTAGGTTTTTGATTTCGTTTTCCAGTATTTCAAGAACGGAAAAAGGTTCAACTGTGGTAGTATATCCTCCGCTGTCGTTTTGTGACGTTTCTGTCGCCTTGTCGTTTAGTCCACTCTTTGAAAGTATGATATCTTCTATTGCGTGACCAGTAAATAAATACCGATTATCTATCTTCCTTATTCCTTTTTTCTTTGCGTGTCTTTGTAGCTTCCTTATTGACCAAAGCGTAAAGTCGGACGCTTCTTTAATTGAATATAATGCATCTTTTTTGATATCCATAAATAAGAGTTTTCTGTCTACGTCAAATGTACTATTTTTTTGTCGCAAAAATGTCGTTTGTCGTTTAAAAGTGTCGCAAGAATAAAAAATCCAGTAGGGAAAAGGATTTCAGAATAGGGCATAAAAAAACCCAATCTGTTTTTCGGAACGACTGGGTTGTATTTTGTTTGTCTCAAAAGTAGAATACACTACATATTACATTGCAAATATACGAAAAACTAATGGTATTTTTCTTGTTATTTTAATCAAATACCCTAATATATTAAGCTATTGAAAGGGTTTTAACTGGTGCTTTGTTTTCAATTTCTGTCCTCTCTATAAACTGGTTCAATTCATCTTCTGAATATTTCAAATATTTGGTTTTTGCATCTGCATCTTTAATCTGCTGTGCTTTTAAATCTGTTAAAAATATAATTTCTTTCAACCACACACTTCTTATTATTGGGTCAGTTATTTTTTCAAGTTCAAGAATTAATTGCTCTCTTGAAACAAAGACATCAGACCAATCCATATTGTATTTTTCTTGCCATTCAGAATTTGTCAACTCTTTGATATACCTAAAATCTGTAATTCTTGTAGCTGTGTCTGTTTTCAAGCGTACTGGTTCAATCGCTTTGATATTTTGAATAAGTGTATCCACTTCCTTTTTTATGATGGTAGCTGTATCTCTATCTTTTTGAAAGTTTAAAAAACGACCTATTTTCCCAACACTAAAACCAGTTGCGTTGGATAATTCTTTTCTTGATATTTTCTTAAATTCAATTTTTATGTCACTCCATATATGTTCCTCTATATAGGGTGTCAGATTTTTTGAATATCCTTTTGCTTTAGCTATAAATCTTTCTCTGTCATCATATGTAGAAAGAGTTGCACAACCTATCACTTCCTTGTTCCACTGTTTCACTAATTTTTTTAATTGAGCATACCCTCTTTGCCCATCTCCTAAAGCTAAATCTGTTTCTAATAGAATGAACCTATCTTCTGCTATAACGTCCTTAAAAGCCAGTAAACGCATTTGTAGTTTATCTCGAAATCTGTCATTATTCAACTCCTTTTCAAAGGTGTCTCTGGTCAAACTTTCTGAACCTTTATATTTCCAGTTCCTTTCCTTTTTGAAATAGGTTAAATCCACACTAAATCTGTCCCACATAGGGACTAATCTATTCATAACATAGTAACTGTTGAATGAGAAATTAGAGTGCTTTAAAAGTGCTTTAATCGTTTGCTTGAATATTGTTTTTATAGGGAATGGGTTTTCAGAATGGTCGTGCGTAGCACGATCCATACAATTCAACCCCTTTAAAACCCTATAACACTTCTGTAAGTGCCAAAGAAATTCCTTTTCATTGAACCCTACTTGCTTCCCATTTTCAGTACGCTGTCTTTTGTGAAAATCTACATTTGCATTTAAGACCCAGTAGTCGTTTTTGTATATGTTGAATGATTTCCCATTAAAGGTAATGTCTTCATCTTGTGCGTTGTCTTTTTTATGGATAATATCAAAATCCTTGTACTTAAAAGGAACAACAGCTAAATAGTTTTTCTCCTCTCCAGTAATTTGAAATTCAAGTTCCAAGTCGTCTTCTTGAGTGTCAAAGTCAAAACTTCTATCGTTTATTGAAAAGATAAAATTGTGTAATTCTTCAAAAACAATACTTTCAGCATCAAGTATAAAATCTGCAATATCTGAACCCTCATTTACTCCCTCTCTGTCTAAAATGTCGCAGTATGTATATTTTTTTTCTTCTGCGAAATCTTTCCATTTGGTACTATGGGCATCTGCAAAAATCACTAC
>JBELDQ010000220.1:0-3402 GCA_042094215.1 Polaribacter sp.
TGAATTGGAGTACAATTGGCGGAGACTTGAGGGTTGCACATTTTTTTGGACTTCACGGATTACAAATAATTCCAATTGCTGGCTTTATACTTTCAAAAAAATGGAAAACTAACACTAGAAATAAACTGATAATTGCAACTGCTTTTAGCCTCATCTATGCATTGTGCATCGGCTATACATTCTACCAAGCGAAACAAGGCACACCTTTTCTGTAAGAGCTAGAATAGCGAAAAGCTGTTGCTCAAATTTGCATCGACTTACTATGTCTCCTACGAACTACTTTCCTCTTCAATAATAGAAACGTAACTCCTACAAAAACATTAGTAGCAACTTCAGCTAATGAAGAAACTCTTTGACTCACTAAAAAAATCATTTTCTCATTTTTTATTTCAAATGGGATGAATAAAGTTTAAATTTGAATTATCTATAATTGACTATGAAAACAGTTTTTACGTTAATAACATTATTCCTGGCAGTTCATACATTTTGCCAAAATACTACTCTTAGAGAATCAACGACACAACTAAATTACTCCCAGAATTCAAAAGTAAAAGTATTTTATTCAGATCACTCGAGTAAACTGAACTCTGACCAGAAACGGGTAGGAGTTTTTATAGAAGACAAGTTCATTGGAAATCAAGAAGTTTTGAGTTTTATAAATCCTGAAAAAATTGAGACACTAAAAGTCGAAAAGAAGCAGCATAAAATCAATGGAATACCCTACGATGGTAAGATTTTAATTACAATGAAATCTAATTACAAGTCACAATTTCTAAAATTAGAAGCACTTTCATCAAAATACTTGAAACTGAATGGAAACCCAATAATCTATCAAATTGATTCAAAAATAATTGGGAACCAAAAAGATGAAATTTTCATAGATGAGAATTTTATTTTAAAAATTATTGTTAAGGAAATAAAAACATCCGAAAAGAATACAGCAATTAATCTGATCAGCATACTAACAAAAACCTCTGACAACATTCAAAAGGCGAATGAAATACGAATAAAAGGACGTGAATAAGAAAAATGAATCTTGAAGAAAATAGTACCATCGTGAATTCAGAACTCAAAAAGTCGATTGCTGTTCTCCCTTTTGTTAACATGAGTCCAGCTAAAGAAGTTGACTACTTCTCGGATGGGATCACGGAAGAAATTATAAATGCACTTGCAAAAATACAAGCACTAAAAGTCACTTCTCGGACCTCATCATTCTCCTTTAAAGGAAGTAAGCATGGTATTTCAGAAATAGCAAAACAATTGAATGTTGCTATTATTCTAGAAGGGAGTGTTCGCCTATCAGGAACTGCTGCAAGAATTACCATTCAATTGATCGAAGCCGCAAGCGATTTTCATTTTTGGTCAGAAACCTTCGATCGTGATCTCAGTAATGTCTTTGCTGTACAAGATGAAATTAGCTTATTTGTTGCAGATAAACTCAGAGAACACCTGGGTCACTTCGAATTAGCCGATCATTTAGTAGACGCATATAACGTGCCCTTTAACACCTATAAAAAATACCTTGAAGGACGTTTCTTCTTAATGAAACTCGATTATAAAAACACCTACAAGGCGATTGCAATTTTTCAGGAGGTTATTGAAGAGTCTCCTGAATTCCCACTGCCCTACTTAGATATAAATCAAGGGTATGCATACATGGGAACCATGGGCATTATTCCTGCACACGAAGGGTTTTACAAAGCCCAACCTTTTTTACAAAAGGCCATTGAATTAAAAGAAAACTTACCTGAAACACAACTGAACCTAGCGTGGATTTACTGTTGGCAAAAATGGGATTTAAAACAAGCCTATACACATCTTAACAATGCCATTAGTCAGAGACCAACAGACAATATGTATTTAACAATGGCCAATTTTCTCACCATAGAAGGAAAACTTGCATTGGCTATGAAGTATCTCGACAAGGGGTTAGAATTGGCTCCTTTCTCTTCTGTTAATATCAATTACAAAGGATTTCTATATTATTTGATGGAGCAATACGACAAAGCAATTCCCTATTTAAAACACAGTTTAATTCTCCAACCTGAATTGCCTTTTCCAGTAATAAATATAGGTGCTTGCTCTTTATTATCCGGTCAATATGAAGAAGGCTTGGCCTATTTCAATGGGCTTGCAGAAGACAATACAGGCTACCTTACTAAACTAGGAGGCACCTGCCTTGCACATGCCATGATGGGCAACATTGATAAAGCCACTGCAGGAATTTTACAATTAGAATCACACCTCGACTCAGCATCATCTGGAAATGCTCTGAACTTTCTAATTCTTTGTCATGCACAACTACACAATATAGACAAAGCCCTTGAATACCTTAGTAAAGCCATAGAGAATCATTTCCCATTAGTCTTATTACTCCCCACAGAGCCCTTGGCAAAACCACTACACAACAATCCTACTTTTAAAAAACTGATTGGTACTCTTATTACCAAGGGTCAAAACAAAAAAGCTTCTCGTAAATACAAGAAGCCTCTGTTTAGTGCGCACGAGTTGGAACGCTTCAAAGAACGACTTCAAGTTTTAATGGAAAAAGATGAGGTATTCCTGGATCCTGAACTCTCACTAAGATCACTAGCTCAATTCATGAACCTCCCGCCAAACCATATGTCGCAATTATTAAATGAAGGTTTCCAACAAAACTTTGCAAACTATGTCAATACCTTCAGGTTGGAGTACTTCAAAACGCTGTTGCAAAACTCAAATGCACATCAACACACCTTACTTGCTTTGGCGTATGACAGCGGGTTTAATTCAAAAACAGTATTCAACACCTTTTTTAAAAATAAATTAGGAATGACCCCAAAAATGTACTGGAATCAGCTCAAAAAATAAGTTCTCCTATTCAAGTTTGTTCCGATTTACATTCTAGAACGACTGCAGGAAATAATCTATTGATCTTTGCCTCATTCCCAACAACGTACATTATGAAAGCAATAATCACATCAGCATATGGAGGACCAGAGGTTCTTCAAATACAAAACATTGAGAAACCAACACCAAAAGCAAACGAGATTCGTATCAAAATAAAAGCAACTTCAATAACAGGAGCTAGTACCTTCATGCGTGCAGGTACACCCTATTTTGGTCGCTTGTTTACCGGACTCACAAAACCCAAAATAAAAACACCCGGTACAGACCTATCAGGTATCGTTGAAGCTATGGGGCCTGATGTTAAAAATTTTACCATAGGAGATCAAGTTATGGCAGAGACAGGACTAACTTTCGGAGCATATGCTGAGTACATCTGCTTAGCATCTGATGAACTGATTGTTAAAAAACCAACCAACATAAGTTATGAGGAAGCTACAGGCATATTGGATGGAGCAAGTACAGCATTGGCATTTTTCACCGATCAGGTACAAATTAAGAAAGGTCAAAAAATAG
>JBELDQ010000221.1:0-3398 GCA_042094215.1 Polaribacter sp.
TCATTTAAGCCATAAGGCAATACGGCAAAATAATGTACTGAATTCACAGATCCGGAATAACTTGTACGCATAGAATCTGGCACTATAACCAGCGCTTCGTCTTGGTATCTTTTAAAGCCAGTATTTGACAAAACATCTTTAGTTTTACCTGTTGAATTCGTTGTAATTTTCTTCAAAGAGAAGCTACCCTTGTTACGTGTAGCAACATAATGTCTGTTTCGAAAATCAAATGCTATTTTAGCATTCCCAACGTTACTTGCTCCAGAAGCCAATATCGATGCGTCTATAATTTCTTGTGCAGAAAGGGTTTTATTTTCTTGTTTACAGGAGGTTAAAAATACGATTGCGAAGGCAATTAAAAAGGGACGTATCATTGCATATACTTTTATTAGAATTAATTGGGCGCTAAACTACAGTTATTAAATAGCAATCGGAATAAAATTGTGTTAATAAATACCTAGTCAAGGAAAGAACAATAGAGAAATGTAATATAAGTAGGGTGTTCAATATGTTTGGAAGATGCTGTATTCATTGCGCATGCGCCTAAATCATTCAAGTTAAGTTGCAACATATGAAAAGAACCTTTGCACGCTTACATCATTCATAAAATAACATACGAATAGAAGAAGCATTATAGTTTTGTGCATTTCTCTATGCTGCCTAATTTTTATGAGTATCTTTGCTGGCAGCATGCAGAAAAAAATTAACATTCAGAATAAAAAAGCACGATTCGAGTACGAGTTTCTAGACAAATATACCGCTGGAATACAACTTACTGGAACTGAAATAAAATCAATACGAGCGAGCAAAGCTCGGATAACAGAGAGTTTTTGTGAATTTAACGAACAAGGTGAGTTATTTGTTGTGAATATGTTCATAGAAGAATATTCTCATGGGAACTTTTTTAATCACAAGCCAAAAAGTGAGCGACGTTTGCTCTTAAACAAACGTGAATTAAAAAAGTTAGAAAAACAAGTAAAGAATTCGGGTTTAACAATTGTACCCTTGCGTTTATTCCTAACAGATAAAGGTTGGGCTAAATTAGACATTACATTGGCGAAAGGTAAGAAACTTCACGACAAGCGAGAGACCATGAAAGATCGCGATAATAAAAGAGATTTGGCTCGAATTAAAAAGAACTTCTAGTATGACGTCTCTGTTAAATCTGGTGCGATATAAAAACCTAATGATGGTTTTGTTGACCTTAGTTTTAACGCAATATACAATCAGAACAAACCTTCTCAATGAAGGAGGTGATGTCCAATTCATGGTCGTTACAATTGCTATTATTTGTATTACAGCAGGTGGTTATGTTATCAATGACATTTTTGATGTGAACACAGACCGTATCAATAGGCCAAAAACTCGTACCATAGGAGTTTCAATTTCGAAGAAAAAGGGATTCTCCATTTATTTTATTTTTACAGGATTAGGTGTATTTTGCGCTGCGTACGCTGCATACATGACTGAAAACAGGACCTATATACTATTCTTTGTAGGGCCAATTATTTTATTATATTGGTATTCCAAATCGTTAAAAAGAATTGCTATCATTGGAAATCTAGCAGTCTCTTTGCTCACTGCGCTTCCAATAGGAGTTGTATCGATTTTTGCATTAAATACAGTAGCCAATACAGGAACCAACTTAAGTGATGCTAGCCCGCGTTTGTTTGATTCGTTACCGTTGGTTAGCTCTCTTGGAATCTACTGTCTATTGGCCTTTTGCATGACGTTTATTAGAGAACTAATTAAGGATATTGAAGATATGAATGGTGATTATGCATTGCATATGAAAACACTACCCATTCTCATTGGCACAAAAAGAACAAAACATCTTGTATTACTGCTTTCATCTTTGCTATTTGTTTCAATTTTAACACTCGCAAAAGTAGTCTTACACCATGGTATGACTGGCTTATTTTGGTACACTATGCTATGTGTTTGTGTCCCATTTTCCTGGTTTATATTCAAACTATATCATTCGAAAAAAACAAAAGATTTTAAATTATTGAGTACGCTACTGAAATACATTCTATTTTTTGGAATTATGTCAATGCTACTTCTAAAATTATAACGCATGTTAAAAGAAAAATTAGCAAATTATAGCATTATACTGGCTTCAGGATCTCCGAGAAGACAGCAATTCTTTAAAGACTTAGACATTCCGTTTCGAATTCAATTACGAGAAATCGATGAAGTCTACCCTTTAGATTTGAAAGGTGTACAAATCACCGATTATTTAGCAGACTTAAAGGCTAAAGCTTTCGATACTATCAAGGAAAACGAGTTGCTCATTACTTCAGACACCATTGTTTGGTGCGATGAGAAAGCTTTGGGCAAACCGAAAAATTCTGAGGAAGCGCATCAAATGTTGCGAAAACTATCTGGTAAAAAACATCAAGTAATGAGTTCTGTTAGCATTAAATCTTCAACTTTTCAAATCATTACAAACGACACCACAAATGTCTATTTTAAAAACCTTACTAACGAAGAGATTCAACACTATGTAAAAACATACAAACCCTTTGATAAAGCAGGTGCATACGGAATCCAAGAATGGATTGGTTTTATTGGAATTGACAAGATTGAAGGGAGCTATTTTAATGTGATGGGATTGCCCGTTCATAAGTTATATGAAGAATTGATGAATTTGTAGGTTCCTGCTTCAATAATATTATTATTTTTGTGGCAAACACAACACTTATACTTTATACTTTGATGAAAAAATATACGTTTACAGAAAAAAAGGACACAAGATCTGGATTTGGTGATGGTTTAACAGCATTAGGGAAAACAAACCCGAATGTTGTTGCTTTATGTGCTGATTTAATTGGATCGTTAAAAATGAATGCATTTGCAGAAAACCATCCAGAAAGATTCTTTCAAGTTGGAATTGCAGAAGCAAACATGATGGGTATTGCTGCAGGTTTAACCATTGGTGGTAAAATTCCATTTACAGGGACCTTTGCAAACTTTTCTACAGGAAGGGTTTATGATCAAATTAGACAATCTATTGCATATTCTGATAAAAACGTGAAAATTTGTGCCTCACATGCCGGTTTAACCTTAGGAGAAGATGGAGCTACCCATCAGATTTTAGAAGATATTGGTTTGATGAAAATGCTACCAGGGATGACGGTTATTAATCCATGTGACTATAACCAAACAAAAGCAGCGACCATTGCAATAGCAGCGCACGAAGGACCTGTGTATTTGCGTTTCGGGCGTCCGTCAGTACCCATTTTTATGCCAGATCACACTGAGGAAGAATTTGTAATTGGAAAGGGAATCCAATTAACTGAAGGTACTGATGTAACAATTGTTGCTACTGGTCATTTGGTATGGGAATCTTTGCAAGCGGCAGAGCAACTAGAAGCAAAAGGAATCAGTGCTGAAGT
>JBELDQ010000222.1:0-3393 GCA_042094215.1 Polaribacter sp.
GAAAATTATTCAAAATTTTAATCGCATGCGGATGTGATATTTGCTCATGTCCTTTGACAATTTCAAACATAAAAGCCAATGTTTTGTGTAATTTTAGATCGTTTCTACTCTTTATAAATCGAATCTGCCGAAACAACAAACCTCTTGTCGGAGAAAAAACAAAAGAGAAAACAACAAAAATTGCTGCCACCAAAACAATCACAGGTCCTGTTGATAAGTTATTTTGACTCGCGCTAATAGCGGTACCCATAACTCCAGAAACAGCACCAAAAGCAGCTGCTAACACCACCATCACACCCAGGCTATTAGTCCATTGTCTCGCAGCAGCAGCAGGCGCCAACAACATGGCACTCATTAAAACAACCCCAACCGTTTGCAATCCTAAAATTATTGCCAACACAATAAATGACGTAATTAGAACATCTATCACTTTCACATTAAAACCGAGTGTTTTAGCATACTCCACATCAAACAAAAAAATTTTAAATTCTTTCCAGAAAAATAAAACAACCACTAACGAAACCAATCCTGCACCAGCCATAAGCCAGACATCTCTCACGAGTAATGTTGCTGCCTGACCGAATAAGAAGGTATCTAAACCAGATTGATTTGCATTGGGTTGCTTTTGAATATAACTCAGCAACAACATACCAAACCCAAAAAAAATAGACAATATTAACCCAAGAGCAGTGTCGGATTTCAAGTGAGTTCGCTTTGTAATTCCTCGAATCCAAGAAGCACCAATTAAACCACTAATTAACGCACCTATCAACAGCACATTTGTTTCTTTTGTTCCCGTAATTAGGAAAGCGATTGCAATTCCCGGCAATGCAGCATGTGAGATAGCGTCTCCTAATAAGCTTTGTTTACGCAACACCGCAAAACTACCTAACATTCCGCAAATTGCACCCAAAACAGCAGTACCTAAACTGATTGTTCTTAACGTGTAGTCATTAAAAAGTAACTCAAAATATTCTTTAACGCTCATTGTCTTTATACACTATTAATTTACTGCTGTACACTCACTTTGTAGTTAATCCCGTAGGTTTTGGTTAAATTATCATCGTTAAAAATTTCTTTTACCGGACCCGTTGCAATCTTTTTCACATTCAAAAAAGTAACCCAATCAAAATACTCAGGTACTGTTTGTAAATCATGATGCACAACAACAACTGTTTTCCCAGCCTTACGCAACTCTTTTAAAATATTGATGATTGCTATTTCTGTAGTCGCATCCACGCCCTGAAAAGGTTCATCCATAAAATAAATAGCAGCATCCTGTGCTAAAGCTCTAGCTAAAAACACACGCTGTTGTTGCCCTCCAGACAACTGACTAATTTGTCGATCTTTAAAAGCCAGCATTCCTACTTTTTCTAAGGCTTCTAAAGCGGTTTTCTTCTCTCTTTTTCCTGGTCGTTTAATCCATCCTAAACTTCCGTATGTCCCCATTATAACTACATCTAGAGCAGTTGTTGGAAAATCCCAATCTACACTCCCTTTCTGAGGAACGTAGCCCACCATTTTTCGCTGTTTTTTATATGGGCTCCCATAGATAGAAACACTGCCCGCTATAGGATCAATGATCCCTAAAATAGCCTTTATTAAAGTTGACTTCCCTGCTCCATTTGGACCAACAATTGCCATCATAACTCCTTCTGGAATGACCAAATCGATATCCCACAATACGGGCTTATAATTATATGCAACTGTTAAATCGTCTACGGTTACTGCCAGTTTCTGTTGTTCCATATTAGTCTTGTAATGAACGAATGATTGTTTTCACATTGTGTTTATACATCCCTATATAGGTTCCCTCCAAGGTACCTGAATCTCCCAAGGCATCAGAAAATAAGGTTCCTCCTATTTCAATTTGATGTCCCTTAGACCTTACAGCTTCTTGTAAGGCTTCTACGGTTCTTTTCGGAACAGAGCTTTCTACAAAAATAGCATGCACGTTTTTCGCTATGATATACGAAGCTAATCGCTGAACATCTTTTACGCCTGCTTCGGTTGCTGTAGACAAACCTTGCAACCCCACCACATTGAATTGAAATGCTTTACCAAAATAATTAAAAGCATCATGGGCAGTGACCAATATTCTTTTCTCTAAAGGTATTCGGCCAACACTATTCGTTATTTCCAACTTTAAAGAAGCTAACTTTTCCAAATACCTATCACCGTTTTCCTTGTAGGAAGGCGCATTTACACCATCTAATTCTGACAATCGGTTTACAATGTAGGAGGTTATCAGCTCCCAGTTATGAATATCAAACCATATATGCGGATCATAATTTGAAGCAAAAAACTCAGAGGCTATTAACGCATTCTTATCAATCGCATCAGAAACAGCAATTGTTTTCTTGTTCTGATGACGCATTTTCTCAAACACCTCTTCTAATTTTCCTTCTAGGTGAAGTCCGTTATAAACAACAATATCTGCGTTAAAGAGCTTGCTCACATCACCCTCACTTGCTTTATACAAATGCGGATCAACACCGGCCCCCATGAGGCCACTGACATCAATTTTATCACCTCCGATGTTCTTAAGCAAATCTGTAATCATTGTTGTTGTTGTCACAACCTGAAGCTTGCCCTTTTTGGATGTGTTTTTTTGCTTACAACCAAAAACGGCTATTGCGAATACGATGCATACATACTTCCTCATTTCTTAACTTCTATTAATTTCTTTTACTAGTAAATATTCCGCAACCTCATGTGTAATTAGCAACTCCTCTTCGTTGATATATATCAAAAGAGAACTATCAAAAGGCTCAATATGCAGTACCTTAATGGTATTTCCTATTGCAATTCTCTTTTTATTTAAATACCGCAAAAAAGCATCAGATGAATCTTTAACAGCCAATAAGATGGTTTCATCATTTTCTTGGAGCGTAGATAATTTTACTTTTTTTCTAACCGTAATTTTACCTTCTTTATCAGGAATAGGATCTCCATGCGGATCCAACGTAGGAAAACCCAACAAAGCATCTATCTCATCAATTAGTTTTGGCGATTTAATATGCTCTAACTGCTCTGCTACATCATGCACCTCATCCCACTTAAAGTTTAATTTCTCAACCAAAAAAACCTCCCATAAACGATGCTTTCTTATAATTAAAGCAGCGGTTCTCTCCCCTTCAAAAGTGAGACTAACCCCCTGATACTTTTGGTAAACAAGCACTTTTTTATCTGCTAATTTCTTCACCATATCTGTCACAGAAGAAGCCTTAGTTGCTAACTTTTTCGCAATTGCATTGGTACTCACGCCTTTCTTGGCAAGAAAGCTCAAGTGATAAATTGCTTTTAAATAGTTTTCCTCAGAAGATGTAAACATAGGATATTGATTATAGGGCAAATATAGCTTTTTTTTGACTTATGTAAAATAATTTTTAG
>JBELDQ010000223.1:0-3388 GCA_042094215.1 Polaribacter sp.
TACATTCGGTAATTTTAGCGAAGGTGTTAGGAGATGCTTTTCAGCCAGAGATGGTAGCCGGACATTCTTTAGGAGAGTTGTCTGCTTTAGTAGCGAATGGTGTTTTATCTTTTGAAGATGGATTGATACTAGTAGCTAAAAGAGCAATGGCTATGCAAAAAGCTTGTGAGATGGCTCCTTCTACAATGGCCGCTGTGTTAGGGTTGGAAGATGCATTGGTAGAAGATGTTTGTGCGTCAATTGATGGTGTAGTGGTTGCCGCAAATTATAATTGCCCAGGGCAATTGGTGATTTCTGGAGAAGTTTCTGCCATAGAAAAGGCTTGTGAAGTATTGAAAGAGAAAGGAGCGAGAAGGGCTTTGGTATTGCCTGTTGGTGGTGCTTTTCACTCGCCAATGATGGAGCCTGCAAGGGCTGAGTTGGCTGCGGCCATTGAAGCAACAACGTTTCATAAGCCAACCTGTCCTGTGTATCAAAATGTGCCTGCTAAAGCGGTTACAAATGCAACGGAAATAAAAGAAAATTTAATAGCGCAATTAACCGCTCCTGTAAAATGGACGCAATGTGTACAAGCAATGATTGCAGATGGAGGAACTGAATTTGTTGAGGTTGGACCAGGAAAAGTTTTGCAAGGATTGATGCGTAAAATAGACAGAAGTGTCACTGCAAGTGGCGCAAGTTTTGTGTCGGAATAGTGGGAAGACTACACGATAAAAAAAGCCCCTCACGTGAGGGGCTTTTTTTATGTTTTTATTGTTTAAGTTGCCATTTCCAAGCTGAATCTAAAGCCTCGTCGAGGTCTTTTTTTGTTGTCCAGTTTAGCTCTTTATTGGCAATGGTAGTGTCTGCATATGCAGCGGTAATATCACCTTCTCGTCTTCCAACAATTTTGTAATTTAACGGTTTTCCAGAAGCTTTTTCAAAAGCAGAAATCACTTCTAAAACAGAACTTCCTTTGCCCGTTCCAACATTGAAAAACTCAAAGTTTTCCTTGTTCTTTTTATCCATGAGGCGTTCTAAGGCAGCAATGTGTGCTTTGGCCAAATCTACTACATGTATGTAATCTCTCACAGCAGTTCCATCAATGGTTGGATAATCATTTCCGAATACAGAGAGCTCTTTTCTGATGCCTGCAGCAGTTTGGGTGATAAACGGAATTAAATTTTGAGGAACACCAAGAGGTAATTCACCAATTTTTATACTTTCATGAGCTCCAATTGGGTTGAAGTATCTCAAAGCAATGGCATTCATGTCATACGCTTTACAGCTCTCTTTAATAATCTCTTCTCCAATTTGCTTTGTGTTTCCATAAGGAGATTCAGCGGGTTTTGTAGGCGCATTTTCAGTAATTGGCAATTCATCTGCTTGGCCATATACCGTGCATGAGGAGCTAAAGATAAAATGATCTATATTTCTGTCTTTCATTTCTTGTAAAAGATATACAAGGCTTCCAATATTGTTTTCGTAATAGTCTAAAGGTTTTTGAACACTTTCTCCCACCGCTTTAAAGGCTGCAAAATGAATGATTCCGTCAATGCTATTGTGCTCAAAGAAGTGTTGCACCTCTTTTTTGACTCTTAAATCTATTTGATGAAATTCAGGTTTAATTCCAGAAATAGCATGAATATTTTCTAAAACATTAATGCTTGAGTTTGATAAGTCATCAATAATGACTACCACATAACCTACGTTTTGTAATTCAACAACTGTATGAGATCCAATAAATCCTAGACCTCCTGTTACTAATATCCTTTTCATTTCCTTTTTTATTTGAGATCTTACGCGATGTTCAGTGAAGGTGTCACTGTTTGTGTTGCGTTTGATCTTTAGATCGTTTGCTAAAATAAAAAAGCTCAGTTAAAAAACTGAGCTTTTCTTTGATTTTTATCCTATAAAATCTAAAACCGTTTTGGTAATATATTCTAATTGGTCGGTTTCTAGCTCTGTATGCATTGGTAAGGAGATCACAGTATCAATCAATTTGTTTGTGACTGTAAAATCATCTTCATTATAGCGATCATCTTTGTAGGCTTTTTGAGCGTGTAAAGGAACGGGATAGTAGATCGCATTTGGAATGTTATTGTCTAACAAGTGTTGATGTAGTTCGTTTCGTTTTCCATTGGTGATCTGTAAGGTGTATTGGTGAAAAACATGACAATTACAGCTGTCGCAGATAGTTTCACAAGAACTTGATGTTGGGGTGATGATATTTGGATTGTTCGCAAAAGCATCGTTGTAAAAACGAGCAGCGTTTCTACGTGCATCACAATAGCTATCCAATAGCGGAAGTTTTGTTTTTAAAACGGCAGCTTGAATAGAATCTAATCTTGAGTTTACACCGACAACATCATGGTAATAGCGTTTGTACATTCCGTGATTTACAATACCTCTGATCGTATGAGCCAAATCATCATCATTGGTGAATATGGCGCCTCCATCTCCATAGCATCCTAAGTTTTTAGATGGAAAGAATGAGGTGGTTCCCACGTTTCCAATAGTTCCAGATTTTTTTACAGTTCCGTCTGAAAAGATATAATCTGCACCAATAGCTTGTGCATTGTCCTCAATAACAAAGAGGTTGTGCTCTTTTGCTATTTCCATGACAGCTTCCATGTTTGCACACTGTCCAAATAAATGTACAGGAACAATGGCTTTTGTTTTTGGTGTGATTGCTTTTTTCAAAGCGTTAATGTCCATGTTAAAGGTGTCTGCTTCAACATCAACTAAAACAGGCGTTAATTTTAACAATCCAATAACTTCAACAGTAGCAGCAAATGTAAAATCGGCAGTAATTACTTCATCACCTTGTTCTAGGCCGAGGCCCATCATGGCAATTTGCAAAGCATCTGTACCATTGGCACAAGGAATTACATGCTTTACATCGAGGTATTTTTCTAAATCAGCTTGGAATTCTTTTACAAAAGGTCCGTTTATATAGGCTGCTGAATTTAAAACCTCTGAAATAGAAGCATCAACAGTTTCTTTGATATGACTGTATTGACCCGGAAGATCAACCATTTGAATTTTTTTCATGAAATGAAATTTATATGCTTGCAAAAATACAAATTATTCCTGTCTAATTGAATTCCTTTATTGTGGTTTTTTCCTTTATCTTTGGTCAAAATCAAAATTATTATGACTCCTTTCAAAAAATTCTTAAAAGTTATTCTTGTTGTTTTAGTGCTCGTTGGAGTGGGACTTTGGGGCTTTGTTCAAACGCTGCACCCAACGTACAATGGCACCTTAGATTTGGGGAGTATTTCAGAGGAGGTGACGGTGTATTATGATGAAGTTGGAGTGCCTCATATCAATGCACAAAATCAAAAAGATGCTTATGTGGCACTTGGATATGTGCATGCACAAGATCGCTTGTGGCAAATGGAGTTGA
>JBELDQ010000224.1:0-3385 GCA_042094215.1 Polaribacter sp.
TTTCATCTTTTTTTAATTTTTTACGAAGTTTTGTTATAAATACATCCATGCTTCTGCCATTAAAAAAATCATCTATGCCCCATAATTTGTTTAGAATATGAGTCCTATTAGTAGTTTGGTTTTTGTTCTGACATAGCAAAAATAGAAGTTCAGATTCTCTATGTGTTAATGCAATTGTTTCTGTGTTAAAATCAAGTGTTTGTTTTGTTGGTGTAAAGGTGTAGCCTCCAATAGTGATAAGGTCACTTGTTTTTTTTGCAACGTCTAAACTGATTAGTGATTCCATTCTTACAATCAATTCTTCCATTGAAAAAGGTTTTTTAATATAGTCGTTTCCACCATGGCTAAACCCTTCTAAAACATCTGTTGTTTGTGATTTTGCAGTAAGAAATATAATTGGAGTCTGCAGATCTGATTGTCGTATCTCTTTTGCGAGCGTAAATCCATCTTTGATAGGCATCATAACATCTAATACGAGGATGTTTGGATTGTTTTGATGATATAATTCTTGGGCTTTCATACCATTTTCGGCGAGAAAAACTTCAAAATTTCGGGATTCTAAACTTTCCTTAATAATGGGGCCTAAATTAGGTTCGTCTTCGGCTAAAAGAACTTTTATTTTTGTATTCATAAGGGTAAAGTAACTTTAAAGGTGGTCTGCAAATTATTAGGAGTTAATTGGATTTTTCCACCGTGCTTTTCAATGATAGTTTTGGTGTAGTAAAGGCCAATACCAAATCCTTTTATAGTGTGCGTGTTTCCTGTAGGGACTCTGTAAAATTTATCAAATATTTTGTCTCGTTGAGTTTTTTCAATGCTATTCCCGCTGTCGGCTATTGTAATTTCTACCTTGTTTGAAAATAATGAGACCTGAATTCCAATCTTGTCTCCACCGTATTTAAGTGCATTATCAACAAGGTTGTGAATCGCATTTTCAAAATGAAAAGGGTCAACATCAATGGCAATTGTATTTTTTGATGCGTTGAACGCAAGCTTTTTTTGTGAAGTAATAGCGCTGCCTTTCAAAAAGATATTTTTAACCAATGGAATGATGTCTGTTGTTTCCTTTTTTAATAAAAGTTGTTCACTGTCTAAGGTTGCTGTTTCCAAAAGTTTTTCTACCATTCCATTTAGTTTTTGAAGTTGAAAATTAGAGATGCTTAGATACTTCTTTGTTTTCTCTTTATCATCAATAGCGTTAAAAGTATCAATTGCCTCAAGAGCAGCTGTTACAGTGGTGATGGGTGTTTTAAACTCGTGTGTAATATTACTTATAAAATCGTTTTTGATAGTAGCCAATGCTTTTTGATTGTGAATGATTTTTAATAAATAAAACAACAATAATATGACTAGTAAAGATAAAGCAAATGATAGTAAAATTCCGGTAAGACTTCTTTTTACAACTTCTCTAACCGGATTTTCAATAAAGAGCTGCAGTTTTTCATTTGCTTTTAAAAATGTTGATGTAGAGAACATATTGATGCTCCCTATGGTGGTTTCAATTTCAGCATTTAAACGATTCTTAACATTGTCATTTTGATAATGAATAAAGCAAAAAGGAGCGACAATGTTTTTCCTTTTCAATTCCTTATTTAGCTGTTCTTTGAGTTTTTCAAGGTCAAGAGTGTGTTTTCTCATGGAGAGGACTAGACTGCTTATAAATCCTTTCATTTTGTCGTTGACTTCAATCTCAAGATGTTCAGGGTTGTTATTAATGCTATCAGATCCTATGATGAAATGCTGCAGTTTGAATTTCATTTGTTGCTCCTGCAGAATAGTATTACTTTTCATCTGTGTACTGTCTACAAGAACAAAGAGCGTATCAAGTTCTTTGGTTAGATCAATTCTATCAGAAAGACGATCTAAATAACTCATGTCTGTGGTTTTCGCAATTTGGGTATAATAGCGCTCCACTGCATTGTCTAGGCTTATTTGAATTTCATTGAAAACGCGCTGCTCATTTTGGGAGTAGTTTTTTTGGTTCCAATAAATTTGAATGCCTATTGTAAGTATGATAGTGACCGCAATTAAATACAATAGCCAGCGATACTTTTTTGTGTCCATGGTTCAAATATAAGCACTTCCACAGCATTGTCTTTGAACTATTAACACTTGTTAACACTCATTAACCACTTCTTTGCACTATGCAGTACATATTTGCATTAAGAATAAGGTCGTATGACACTTTTATAGACGAAAGTATAGAAACGTTTATTCTAAGAATGAGTAAAAATCGAAATAAAATATGTTAAAAATGAGAAAAGTAATGCTAGTAATGGGAGTTTGTTTCACAAACCTAATAATGGGGCAAGTAATTCAAGGAAAAGCAGTTTATAAAACGCAAAGGAAAATGGATTTTAAAATTGGAGGAACACAACAAGCAACAATGTCGGAAGAACAACAAGCTCAGATAAATGCGCGTTTGATGAAACAATTCCAGAAAACATTTGTTTTAAACTTTGATCAAAACACTTCTGTATATAAAGAAAAAAAGTCATTAACTGCCCCATCTGGAATTCCATCAAATGGTGTCGAGCTTGTTGTTATAGGTAATGGAGGAGGAAATGATGTGTTGTATAAGAATATGAAGGAGCATCGATTTGTGAATAAGACAGAAATTATGGGCAAGCTCTTTTTGATTAGGGATAGCTTGTCTGTATACGATTGGAAACTTACAAATGAGACAAAATCAATTGGCAAATATACGTGTTACAAGGCAACATATAGTAGAGAGGAAGAAAAAGTAACTATGATGTTAGAGAATGGTGAAGTGATGAAAAAAACCGATAAAGTAACTATCGTAACCACTGCTTGGTATACTCATGAAGTACCCGTTAACAATGGTCCTGCATATTACAATGGTTTGCCTGGTTTGATATTGGAAGTGGTAGATGGTGATCTAACCATACGTTGCTCTGAAATTATCCTGAATCCAAAAGAAAAGGGTAGTATCAATGAGCCTACAAGAGGTAAAAAAGTAACCCAGAAAGCATATCGCGAAATTATGAGCAAGAAAACGAAAGAAATGATGGATACATACAAAGGAAGAAGAGATGGTGAAAGAAGTGTGCAGATTCAAATGTAAGGATGATTAAACCATTTACTATTCTTTGTGTCTAAAAAGAGGTTACAATTATTTTGTTTAATGCGATATGTTAAAGTTTTCTTATTTCAAGAAGCAGTGTTGAATAAAACGATATATTTGTTCAATTAAAAATAAGAATTATTAAACAAAACAGTATGAGAAAATTATTTTTCTTCTTTTTTTTAGCGTTCTCTATAGGCGTTTTCGCTCAGGCTAATTTTCAAGGGAAGGCTATCTATATGTCGAAAACAACGATGGATATGAATTTTGGCAATAGGCCAATGTCTGAAGATCAGAAGA
>JBELDQ010000225.1:0-3374 GCA_042094215.1 Polaribacter sp.
GCTTGGTGTTAGGAGATAATATTTTTTATGGAAGTGGATTATCAAAAACCTTACAGAACGCTAGAAAAAATGTAGAAGAAGAGCAGAAATCAACGGTTTTCGGCTACTATGTAAACGATCCCGAAAGATACGGAGTGGCCGAATTTGATACAGATGGCAATGTCACTTCAATAGAAGAAAAGCCAACAGCTCCAAAATCAAATTTTGCTGTAGTCGGACTCTATTTCTATACCAATGACGTGGTGCAGATTGCAAAGAACGTACAGCCTTCTGATCGCGGCGAATTGGAGATTACGTCGGTAAATCAAGAATACTTGGATAGAAATCAATTAAAGGTAGAGTTGCTAGGCAGAGGTTTTGCTTGGTTGGATACGGGAACCCATGACTCCTTGATGGAAGCCGGACAATTCATTGAAACCATTGAAAAGCGACAAGGGTTAAAAGTAGCTTGCCTTGAAGAAATTGCTTATCGAATGCAGTATATTGATGCAGCTCAGGTGAAAAAGTTAGCCGAGCCATTAAAAAAGAATGGTTATGGTCAGTACTTACTAAATATGATTAAAGAATAATGAAATTTATACAAACGGAAATCCCGGAAGTAGTGATTCTTGAACCCAATGTGTTTGGAGATCATAGAGGGTATTTTTTAGAATCGTACAACCAAGCGGAATTTAATAAAAACATTGGCAATGTTGCCTTTGTTCAAGACAATGAATCGAAATCATCGCGGGGAGTACTAAGAGGGTTGCATTTTCAAAAGCCTCCTTTTGCACAGGCAAAATTGGTGAGATGCATAGAAGGTGTAGTATTAGACGTAGCGGTAGACCTTCGTAAAAATTCTCCCACCTATGGCAAGCATGTAGCCGTTGAATTATCGGGAGATAATAAGAGACAGTTATTTGTGCCAAGAGGTTTTGCACATGGTTTTGTGGTGCTTAGTGACTCGGCTACCTTTGCCTATAAAGTAGACAATACCTATGCACCTGCAGAGGAAGACGGACTGCTATGGAATGATGCAGATTTGAATATTGATTGGAAAATTGACGCAAGAGAAATTCAATTATCTGGAAAGGATAAAGAACTGAAGGCTTTTGCAAGTTTTGAATCACCATTTTAAGAGCTGCTTATGAAACTATTGATAACTGGAGCACTCGGGCAACTTGGCACAGAAATTCGAAGGCTCGCAAAAAATTATCCCAATTTTGAGATGTTCTTTACTAGCTCAAAAGAGTTGGATATTACCGATGCTCTTCTTCTCAAAAACTTTATCATTGAACATGAGATAGAAGCTGTTGTGAATTGTGCCGCATACACAGCTGTCGATGAAGCCGAAAACAATGCTGAACTTGCTTATCGTGTAAATGAAAAAGGCATTCAGAATATAGTTCATGTACTCGAAGAAACAGGAGGTAAACTCATTCACATCTCTACAGATTATGTTTTTGATGGAAGTAGCTCAGTGCCTTATACTGAAAAGGATGCTGTTAGTCCTTTGGGGATATATGGAAATTCGAAATACAATGGCGAACAACATGTATTGAATGCAGCCATTAATGGCATTGTCATTCGAACCTCTTGGTTGTATGCTTCTGTTGGTACTAACTTTGTGAAAACCATGATGCGTTTGGGTGCAGAGCGGTCCGAACTAGGAGTGATCTTTGATCAGGTTGGGACACCTACCTATGCAAGAGATCTCGCAAAGGTATGTTTGGATATATTGTCTCAACATGAAGTGCTCAATGAAAAGGGGCAGTTATATCATTATTCCAATGAAGGTGTTGCCTCTTGGTATGATTTTGCAAAGACTATTATGGAAATAAATGCACTTAATTGTGTTGTAAAACCCATAGAGTCAAAAGCGTATCCAACGCCCGCTAAAAGGCCACACTACTCGGTGTTAAATAAAAATAAAATAAAAAATGATTTTGATATTGAAATCCCATATTGGAGAGATTCACTAAAAGATTGTTTGCAACAGTTAAATAAAGAGATCAAATGAAGAATAGAACGATTTTAGTCACAGGAGGTGCTGGGTTTATTGGTTCTCATGTAATCCGTTTACTAGTAAATAAGTATCCGGAATATCATATTGTCAATATGGATGTATTGACCTATGCAGGTAATTTGGAGAACTTAAAAGATATTGAAGCGAAAGACAATTATACCTTCGTAAAATGTGATATCTGTGATTTTGAAAAGGTAAAAAGCGTTTTTGTAGAGTATAACATAGACAGCGTTATCCATCTGGCTGCTGAGTCGCATGTAGATAGGTCTATCAAAGACCCATTTTCATTTGCACAAACAAATATTATGGGAACGCTCAGCTTATTACAAGCAGCAAAACAACACTGGGATTTTAATTGGCAAGATAAACTATTTTACCACGTTTCTACTGATGAGGTATATGGATCCTTGGGAGAAGAGGGCTTTTTTACAGAAGAAACGGCTTATGACCCTCACTCTCCGTATTCAGCTTCCAAAGCATCTTCAGATCATTTTGTAAGAGCTTTTCATGATACTTACGGATTACCAACGGTCATTTCAAATTGCTCCAATAATTATGGTTCGTATCAGTTTCCAGAAAAATTGATTCCCTTGTTTATAAACAATATTGTCAATAACAAGGAATTACCCGTTTATGGAAAAGGAGAAAATGTGAGAGATTGGTTGTTTGTAAATGATCATGCAAGAGCAATAGATGTTATTTTTCATAAAGGAAAGCAAGGAGATACCTATAATATTGGTGGATTTAATGAATGGAAGAACATTGACCTGATCAAAGTAATGATAAAAACTGTAGACCGCTTATTAGGAAGAGAAGAAGGTACCTCGGAGAAGCTGATCACTTATGTCACAGACAGGGCAGGGCATGACCTCCGCTATGCTATTGATTCCACAAAGCTGAAAGAAGAATTGGGTTGGGAGCCTTCTTTGCAGTTTGAAGAAGGAATCGAAAAAACAGTAAAATGGTATCTTGAGAATACCACTTGGTTAGAGCAAGTTACCTCTGGAAAGTATCAAGAGTATTATAAAAAAATGTACAAGGAATAATGATGATGTTTACAAAAGTAAAAGAAGAAATCCAAACCTTAGGTTTTTCTATAGTTGCTCAAGATGATAACAGACCTTGGGGAGGCTTTTTGGTTATTGATGAATCTCAGGCACAAGAATTTTCAAATCAATTTTTCAGTGGATTGGATGTTGATACCTTAAAAATTGGAGGGAAATTGAGTCCTAAAATACTAATAGTAAAGCCACAAGCTCGTCTGTCTTGGCAATACCATAACAGACGTGCTGAGATATGGCAGGTGTATAAAGGTGCTGTGGGCATCATTCGAAGTGACTCTGATGTTCAAAACGAATTGAAAGTATTT
>JBELDQ010000226.1:0-3367 GCA_042094215.1 Polaribacter sp.
GAGAAAGAAGATTTAGCTGATGTTAAATTGTTAATTGAAGAATTAGGAATTGCAGATCCTTTAACGGGTTCTAAAAACTGGACAGAGGTAAAGCAGTTTAACTTGATGTTTGGAACACAAATCGGTGCTTCTGCAGAAAGTTCAACACAAGTATATTTGCGACCAGAAACTGCCCAAGGAATTTTTGTAAACTTCTTAAATGTACAGAAAACAGGGAGAATGAAAATTCCATTTGGAATTGCACAAACAGGGAAAGCCTTCAGAAATGAAATTGTTGCAAGACAATTTATTTTTAGAATGCGTGAGTTCGAACAAATGGAATTGCAGTTTTTTGTGAAACCAGGAACTCAGAAAGAATGGTACGAGGCTTGGAAAGAGACCCGACTAAAATGGCACTTGTCATTGGGCATGGGGGCTGAGAATTACCGTTTTCACGATCATGATAAGTTGGCACACTATGCAGATGCAGCAGCAGATATTGAATTTAAATTTCCTTTTGGGTTCAAAGAGTTGGAGGGAATTCACTCAAGAACTGATTTTGATTTAAAGGCACATGAAGAATTTTCTGGAAAGAAATTGCAATACTTCGATCACCAAGAAAATAAAAGTTATACACCCTATGTGGTGGAGACCTCAATTGGGTTGGATAGAATGTTTTTAGCCGTGTTTTCGAATGCATTGCAAGAAGAAGCATTAGAAAACGGAACCTCAAGAACGGTATTAAAGTTGCCAGCGGTATTAGCTCCTTTTAAGGCAGCAGTTTTACCATTGGTTAAAAAGGATGGTTTGCCAGAGGTGGCAAAAGAGATTTTAAATGAACTGAAATGGGATTTTAATGTTTTTTACGATGAAAAAGATGCTGTTGGAAAGCGCTACAGAAGGCAAGATGCAAACGGAACGCCATTTTGTATTACTGTAGATCATCAAACTCTAGAAGACAAAACAGTGACCATTAGACACAGGGATACCATGGAGCAGAAACGTGTTGCAATTGCGGAATTGAAGACACTTATAAAAGCTGAAGTTGATGTCAGAAATTGGTTACAAAAAATGTAAACAAGAACTGTTTTACTAAGCATAACAAAAAAACCACATCACTATTGATGTGGTTTTTTTGTTCGTAGTACATTTTGCTGTTTTTATAGCTTTGTTTTCTGTTCTAGAATCTGTAACCAACATTCACGCCAACTCTTGGTACAATTACAGGCGCGTCACTATTAAATAAATTTCTTCCAATTCCTCCATAGATGTCAATAGTCATGCCATTTTGAGAAATATACTTCGTTCCTACCGCCACCCCAAGAGCACCATCTGTGTAGTCTTGGTAATATGTTTTTTTGTCTAGCTCTCCAAAATTCAAGCTAAAAAAACCTTCTCCAAAGAAGTTCCATTGGCTATCAGCAGTAAAGTAGTGACGGAAAAAAGGCGTAATTGCTCGTTTTTCGTTGTAACGGAAATCTGAAGAATTTTTTTCGAAGTTGATCAAACCAGAAATACCAACAGAGGACTGATCGTCGAGATAATGTTCATAGCTAATTTCAATCGTTTTTAAGCCCAATGCGTCAAATAGATCTAATTTAATTTCTTGTTGTGCTTGCGCAAAGCAAGTTGTTAGGAGTGCAATGGTAAATAGAATTTTTTTCATTTGTCGTAATATGTGTTTATGTTTACAATATATAATTATGTGTTTGATTGAATCAAAGTTTATGCCATAAGGCTATATTCTATCTGTTTCTCTTCCTATTTAAGAAAACTAATTCAAAGCTAAGATACTTCAAAATTTAATAGTAGCCCTTTTTTAAAAGCCTTAAAAATTAGCTCTTAATTGTACGGATCCTGTATGAATCACAGCTGTATTTTCGCTCTTTCGCCCTAAATAGTTTACATGTAAATTGATAAAAGTATTTATTCTTTTATGAAGAAGTAAAGACCAGGTCGTGTTTCTTCCTGTTTGCAATCCCTCTAACATGTTATAGGCAACAGGACTATTGCTACCTCCTGTAAAGTCATTGAAGAGTACATTGAATTCTGCACGAACTATTGTATTCTTTTTTGATTTGTAGTAAAAAGAAGTTCCGAGTTTTTGTTGTGCTAGAGCTTCCTTATTGTCTATTAAATTCTTTTTGTTTTTATAGGAGTATAAGAAAGAGAACTGATGGTTTTTGCTGTATTCAAAAATAAATTTAGGGGCCATGTTGATGGCGTCAATTTGATAGTTCTGGTTGGTGAAGTTTTCTGTGTTTACATCCTCTTTAGATAGTGATGAGTCGCCTTCGAATCGCCAAAATCGACCCAGGGAGTGTTTGAATTCTAATTGGTGTAGTTTGGTATCGAACTCTTGTGAACCAATAAAATACAACTGCTTGTTTTTAGAGGTTGCATAGGTGAAAATGACGCTATATTTGTTAAGACCTCTATTTAGAAATAAACTATTTCTAGCACTGAAGTTTAACCCTAATAATTGAGGCGTATTTGTGAGCAACGGATTCCAATGAAACCCATTGCTGTTTCTTTCTAGTTCATTATTAATGGAGAAGTTGGTTTGGTTGTAGAATCGAGAAATGAGTTTACGAATGCCTTTTTTTGACCCCCATTGCGAAGGGTTTATTGTAAGAACTTGTGCTAATTTTGCACGTTGGGTAGGAATAAAATTTAAGTTGGGTAATGCAACTCTTAAGTAGTTGGCTTGGTCCTTATAAATAGCAATTTCAAATTCATTAAACTCTTTAATATCGTTGTTGTTGTAGTCGATCCAAGTGTAGAAGCCTTGTCCGGGTTCTGTTTCAATATAGACATATTCTTGTCTAGGGATATTCCCAGAAGAGGTTTCGTAGGTGCTTTGAAGGTTGATGAAGTTCTTAAATAATTTTTGACGATAGGCAATCCTTGCATTCAACCCCGTTTCATTGTCTGCAAATGTGTTCTTGGTTGTTCGGTAGTTTGCGAAAACAGCCAAGCTTGTTTGTTTATTTTCAATGAGTTTACTGGTGATGTAAAACGTATTTCTGCTGTTTATTGTTGTAAAGCGATTGTTTCTAATGCTGTCATTTTTTCGATAGTTAAACCCAATCTTTGCGTGTACTTTGGTGCTGTCTCCGAGTCCAATATAGCTTTCGTACTCTTTAAATTGATGACTGATATTTGTAAATTCTTGCGTGGTTTTTAATTGCTTTTTGTTTGTTTCGGTATCTATATAACCTCCAATCCAGGCGTTTTTTAACGAATGTTCAATACGTCCTTGTATGCGTGTAAAGCTATTTTTTTCTAATGAGCTGGTGTTTTTTAAAAGGCTTATGTTTGTTTTGATTATTGTATTCTCTAGTTGAGTAGCACTGTTGAAATCATGTTTCACTCCGTTGTAATTACT
>JBELDQ010000227.1:0-3347 GCA_042094215.1 Polaribacter sp.
TCTATCGCTGTGACTTATCTTTGATTATTTCGAGTTTTGAAATGGAGTTGTTGCAAACGACCTTTCAAATAAGTGCATCTTTGCTATTGCATTTGCCTTTTATGCTTGAAGGTATTCAAGCAAGCGATATAGCGAGTTGGAAATCATTTAATGAACGGAAGCATTTTGTAACCATTGGTAATTTTCTGCATGCGCCCAATGTGGATGCTGTGATGCAATTAAAGCATGTGTTTTGGCCGTTGATTCGAGAAAAAATACCGAAGGCAGAATTACACGTTTATGGTGCGTATCCAACACAACAAATTTTAGAGCAACATTCAAAAAGTGAAGGTTTTATAATTAAAGGCTTTGCACAAGATGCCGATGCGATTGTTTCTGGTGTAAAGGTGGTTTTAGCTCCTCTAAGATTTGGAGCAGGAATTAAAGGGAAATTAACAGAGGCAATGCAAGGTGGCACACCAAGTGTTACCACTTCCATTGGGGCAGAAGGAATGCATGAAAACTTGCCCTGGAACGGATCTGTCACCAATGATGTTTCTGAATTTGTTCGGTGTGCAGTTCAATTATATATGCAAGACACCGCCTGGAAAAAGGCTCAGGAAAATGGAGTTGAGATCATAAATCAGTTATACAATAAGGAATCGTTGAGCGGATTATTTCAAACTCGAATTGCAATCTTAAAGTCAACGCTAAAGGAACACAGAGCTGCTAATTTTATAGGGAGCTTATTGCAGTTTCAAACCTTGCGAAGCACTAAGTATATGAGTAAGTGGATTGAAGAAAAGAATAAAGGGAAGTAAAATACAGGTTACTTCCCCTAAAAGTATGTTTATTTAGCCTTCAATAGTCCTGCTCGTTTTAATAGGGCATCGGGTTTAGGTGCTTGTCCTCTAAAACGTTTGTACAATTCCATTGGTTTTTCAGTACCTCCTTTTGAGAGTACATGTTCTTTAAACTTAGCAGCGACCTCTTTGTTGAAAATGCCTTTTTCTAAGAAGTATTCAAAAGCATCTGCATCGAGTACCTCTGCCCATTTATAGGAATAGTATCCTGCAGAATAACCGCCTTGAAAAATATGTGAAAATGCCGTACTCATACAGTTTTCTGCCACATCTGGATATAGTTTTGTGCTTTCAAAAGCCTTGTTTTCAAACGCTTTTATGGAGGAAATTGTGTCGGGTGATTCATGGCCGTGCCAGTGCATGTCTAGCAATCCAAAACTCAGTTGACGCATGGTTTGCATGCCTTCATGAAAGCTCGCTGATTCCTTTATTTTTGTAACATAATCCATAGGGATTACCTCACCAGTTTCGTAGTGTTTGGCAAACAATTCTAGGGCCTCTTTTTCATAACACCAGTTTTCTAAAACTTGACTTGGTAGCTCAACAAAATCCCAAGAAACAGCTGTTCCAGACAGACTGCTATAGGTTGTGTTTGCAAGCATGCCATGCAATGCATGTCCAAATTCATGAAAAAGTGTTGTGACCTCGTTAAAGGTTAATAAAGAAGGTTTTGTTTCCGTTGGTTTTGTGAAATTACAGACAATAGAAACATGCGGTCGGTCGTTATGCCCTTTTTTTATTTTTTGAGACTTGTAAGAAGTCATCCATGCACCATTTCTTTTTCCTGCTCTTGGATGAAAATCTGCATAAAACACAGCAATAAAATTGCCTTTTGTGTCTGAAACAAGATAGGTTTTTACATCTTCATGGTATGTTTCAATGTCAAAAACTTCTTCAAATGTTAGGTCATATAATCGTGAAGCAATGGTAAATACACCATTGATAACGTTTTCTAATTTGAAATAAGGCTTTAATAGTTCTTGGTCTAAATTAAAGCGTTCTTTTTTTAGTTTTTCTGCATAGTAAGCACCATCCCATTTTTGCAATTGATCAATTCCATCAAGTTTTTTTGCATAGGCAGCTAATTCGTCAAACTCTTTTTGAGCAGCAGGCTTTGCTTTTTCTAATAAATCTTGTGAAAAAGAAATTACTTTTTCAGGAGTTTCTGCCATGCGCTCTTCTAAAACAAAATGAGCATGTGTAGGGTACCCTAATACATGGGCTCTTTTATGACGTAATTGTACAATTTTTAAAACAATTGCTTCATTATTAAATTCGTTCTCTTGAAATCCTTTTTTTCCGGCGGCAATGGCAAGTTTCTTGCGTAATTCACGCTTGTCTGCATAGGTCATGAATGGAATATAGCTTGGATAATCTAGGGTGAAAATCCATCCTTCTTTTTTTGCAGCTTTGGCTGTTTCTCGCGCGGCTTCTCTTACACTTTCTGGTAGGCCCGAGAGCTCGTTCTTATCTGTAATTTGCATCTCAAATGCATTGGTTTCTGCCAATACATTTTCTCCAAACTGTAAAGATAATTTCGATAATTCTGTATCAATTTCTCGAAGTTTAGCTTTGTCAGTTTTATTGAGGTTTGCGCCATTTCTTGCGAATCCTTTGTATTGTTTCTCCAATAACATGGCTTGTTCTGAAGTTAAGTCTGCAGATTCTCTAGCATCATAAACCGCTTTTACTTTTTTAAATAGGGATTCATTTAGCGTAATGTCATTTTTAAATTCACTTAATAACGGTGAGATTTCTTTGGCTATTTTTTGAATTTCATCATTGGTTTCTGCTGCATTTAAATTGAAAAATACACTGGTAATTCGGCTTAATTTCTCTCCTGTGAATTCAAGTGCAACCGTCGTATTTTCAAAAGTAGACGCATCAGTATTTAAAACAATGGCTTCAATTTCTTTTTTAGTTTCAGTAATTGCAGTAGTAATTGCAGGTATAAAATCTGATGTTTTTATTTGGGAAAAAGGGGCTGTATTGAAATCTTTTAATAAAGGGTTCATCTGTTGAAATTAGTGAATGAGAATTGATTTTGTTGAGTCAGACTTATTTGCGTACGTTTTCAGAAGCTTTTGCTACTTTCAATTTTAATCCTTCTTTGTAAGCGATGACCTTATCGAGAACACAAGTATCTGAAGCTCCAATGATCTGTGCCGCTAAAATTCCTGCATTTTTTGCTCCGTCGAGTGCTACTGTTGCAACAGGAACGCCTCCTGGCATTTGTAAAATTGAGAGTATAGAATCCCACCCGTCAATAGAGTTTCTGCTTTTTACAGGCACCCCAATAACAGGTAGAGGGCTCATTGAGGCAACCATTCCTGGCAAATGAGCTGCACCACCAGCACCGGCAATAATTACTTGTATGCCTCTGGTATGTGCGTTTTTAGAATAGGTTACTAACTTTTCAGGAGTTCTATGTGCAGAAACAATGTCTACTTCTATTTGAATATCAAAACTCTCTAAAATATCTATTGCTTCTTGCATGATTGGAAG
>JBELDQ010000228.1:0-280 GCA_042094215.1 Polaribacter sp.
CTTAATTTTTGGGTTTATCTTTTTTTTACTGAAAAAATTAAAGCCAATGAGCAGGAAGAATACAAGAATCGTATAAATTGCTGGGTACATTTTAAACGCCTCTACAAATTCTCCCCTTACAATGTGTAGAAGAGCACGTTGCATTCCACACCCTAAACATTCAAAACCAAACAGCTTTTTGTTTAAGCAGGGTAACATATACTTTTCAGCTTGAAATATCATGTAGTTGTTTTATTTTTTATTCTTTTTCTTCTTGCCAAATAGGCCTTTTAACAGGTTC
>JBELDQ010000229.1:0-2809 GCA_042094215.1 Polaribacter sp.
ATAGTATATTGTTTTGTTTCTGCTTTTTGAACCTAATTTAGAGACATATTGAGCTACTTCTGCTCCAAAATATTTGGCAGGTACATCCAACTGTAATTCATAGTTCATCTGTTGATCAAAGCCATGGTTTCCACCTATCTTAATAGTGATATCTTGGTATCTTAAATCAAAAGGCTTTACCATAACTTTCCCATTTGAAAATGATAAAAAAGCCTTTACATCCTTTAAATTCAATTGAGAAACGTCTAGAAATTTCATTTCAGAACTTAATGAGGTCAGTAGTTTTGATTTTTCAGCAGTAACCTTACTGTCTAGAAGCTCACCTAATAAATTTCCTGAAATACTGCTAATTTCAGGAGTCATATCTTCCGCTAAATTACCAGAAAGGTTCATGGTTGAATTTAGTTTCCCTTCTATAGCATTTCCTATCGGTGCTATATTCGCTAATAGGTCTATTTCTGAAAATGAATCGGCAATGTTTAGACCCTTAAGTTTTAATTGTGTTTCGAACTCAGGTGTCTCACTTTTTGTAGAAACCAACCCATTCAGATGCACATTTCCATCAAACAGTTCCATCGAGAGGTCCTGTACGGTAGCGGTTTGATTTTTAATTGAAAGTTTGCCAGTAACATTGGTTAAGGTTAAATCATCATACATTATTTGTTTTGCAGAAGCAGTAAGTTCACAATTTAACAAATTAGGAATTTTGATAGAGGCTTCATGGGCGCTTGTGGTTGTGCTCTTATCAAGTTGTGATGTTGGGGTTATAAAATCTGATACGCTTAACAAGTCAGATTTCATTGAAAAGTTACCTTGTAGTGTTCTATTGTGAAATACATAGCCGTAAAAATTATTCAAATTACCTGTGATATGGAGATCAGAAGTTCCCGTATTGGCATCAAATTGTGATAGTTTAATGGAGTTTTCATCAAATGCTATTGCCATGCTATCAATGTGGAATCGATGTGCAAAGGAATCAGTATCAATTATGAAATCTTGTAATTGTACATGACCTTTGTTCTGTATGTTTTGGTAATTCCCTTTTTCGATAGATTTTAAATCAAATGCAGCAGAGACCCCTAAGTCCAATATGCCCTGCATATTTTCTGCGATATCAAGTGGATAGACTTTGTCCAGATTTCCTAAATTGATCGTTCCTGTAGCCATTAGTGCTATGTTTGGGTTCTCTACAATACTATGAACGTTTCCATGAACTTCAAAGACATTTTTATCAATGGTAAATCCAAGTTTAGAAACATTCACTTCAGTGTCATTCAGTCTCCCTGTAGTATTTATAACTTGTGTTTGAATTGCAATATTTTTTACCGCTTTTGGTAAAGCGTTGTATTGGAACATTCCTTTTTTAGTTTCAAAATTTATGTTAAACTGAGGAATCTTTTCATTGCTCAGAATTCCATTAATAGTCCCATTTACCTTAAAGTCGCCTGTGGTTTTAATATCATCTAACGTCCCAATGTATTTTTTAGGGATTAATGCCAACATGTTTTTAAAAGAAGAAGAAGGTGTTTTGAATTTTAGATCAATTAGTTGTCTGTTTTCGAGTGCTTTAATTTCTCCGTTAAATATGAGTGGCAGCTGATTAATCATTGCCTTATTTTCTTTCAACGAATAGGTGTTTTTTGTAAAATCAATACCAACAATAGCGTCTAAAGAGATTCTTATATTTTGCATGTAATTGATACTGTCAATATCCATAGACACTATCGTGCTTGTTTTTGTGTTGGCTTCCAAATTGTTAGCACTGAAATCTCCTTTTCCTGAATGGTTGAAATTAGCAAATCTAAGCGCAATATTGGAACTTTTATCAATAAAAGAACAGTGTAAGTTTTGAATCTTATACTCTTGAATGTCTAGAGAGGCAGTAGCAGTCTCTTCAGATGCATTTTTATTTGATTCGTTGTTTTTAACGATGTCAAAATTACCCGCTCCTTTTTCGTTTATTCGGATATTCACTGCGCTGTTTATAGCAGCAATACTTATGACTTTAATGGATTCAGATTTGTTTTTAAAGAGTTCTCCAAGCCTCACCTTTGCGCGAAGCTCTTGACTGTAAAAAAGAGTATCTCCTTTAAAAGGCGCCTCATTTAGTATGTTTACATTGTGAATGGTGATACGTGCTTTTGGAAAATCGGTAAACAAACTCAAATCGATAGCGCTAAAGCTAACCTTCGCATGCACTTGCTTGTTGATTGCTTTGGTTATCTGTAATTGTATGCTGTCTTTAAATATATAAGGTACTATAGCCAAAGAGATGAGCAGAATAGCTCCGGCTATGAACATCCATTTCACTACTTTTTTTAAATTCATTGTGCTATTTCTATTGGTGCTTGTATCGTTATTGATTTTTTGTGATGCTCCTTATTTAAATAGGTCCATTCCTGGAATATTGGGCATCCCATTTTTTGCTGCAGCAGCAAGTTCCTGTTCGTGAATATCGCTTGCTTTTTTAATAGCGCTATTGAGTGTCATCACTAAATAATCTTCTAATTCTTCCACGTCATTGAGCAATGATTCATCGATCTGAATTGCTTTTATTTCTCTATTCCCGGTTATGGTAACTTGTACGCTACCATTTGTAGATTTCTCATCAATTAGAACGTTGTGTAATCTTTTTTTTGTCTTTTCTATTTTCTGCTGAGCTTCTTGCAATTTGCCCATCATTCCTGCCATGTCTCCAAACATAATTACTTTTTTTTTATGATGATTACAAATTTACTCTTTTCACTTGAATCAAAAAATATAAAAAATGAGTACGTTAATGTTTCTCCCTAGTACATTTAATCTTATT
>JBELDQ010000230.1:0-3335 GCA_042094215.1 Polaribacter sp.
GCAAAGCGTTTTATAAATGAAATCGAAGATGTTATTAAGTAAGAGATGGAAATTTGTAGTGCTTTTCAGCACTGTGTTGCTTGTTAGCTTTGAATTGGTGGCGCAAATGCCTGCTCAAGAGAAAACAACGAATCATCGCAAGTTTTATGTGTATTGGGGGTGGAATCGCGGTACTTTTTCTAATTCAGATATCAATTTTAAAGGGGAAGGCTACGATTTTACATTGTCTGATGTGAGTGCCAATGATAGGCCTACAAAATTTGGTTTGAACCCTTATTTTACCTTGGATCGGATTACAATTCCACAAACTAATTTTAGAATAGGTTATTTTTTTAAAGAAAATTATACCATTTCTATAGGGGTTGATCATATGAAGTATGTGATGAATCAAGATCAAAACGTACTGATTAATGGGCAAATTGATATAGGTTCTACTTACGATAAAGTGTATGTGAATGAGTCGATTAAATTGGTAGAAGATTTTTTGGCTTTTGAGCACACAGATGGCTTGAATTATGTGAATGCAGAACTAAAACGTTTTGATGACTTCAGTTATTTATTTGGCTTAAATTCTGAGAATTTTCAAATCAACTTAACAGAGGGGATAGGTGTTGGATTTTTATTGCCAAAATCGAATGTAAAACTATTGGAAAAAGAGCGCTATGATGAATTTCATATTACTGGCTGGGGTGTCTCTGCGAGTGTTGGTGTAAACATCACGTTTTTAAAACATTTTTTCATACAGTCTGACCTAAAAGGAGGGTATATGAACATGTCAGATATTAGAACAACAAGACAACAAACAGATACAGCTTCACAGCGCTTTTATTTTTTAGAAAACACGTTGGTTGTTGGAGGACGATTTAGATTATTTTAAAACAAGGTATATGGAATCATTAGAAGCATATTTCGATAAGTTTAGAAAAAATATTATAGGTGTAAATCAAACATTTGAATCTCCTTATGGAACGCAGTGTGTCATTTATACAGATTGGACAGCAAGTGGAAGATTGTATCGTCCAATCGAGGAGAAATTAATCAACGAATTTGGACCTTTTGTTGCAAATACGCATACGGAAACTTCTACCACAGGTGCTGCTATGACCTTGGCCTATCATGAGGCGAGAGCCATTATTAAACGACATGTGAATGCAAATGACCAAGATGTTTTAATAACAGAAGGGTCTGGCATGACTGGCGTGGTAAATAAATTTCAACGAATTTTAGGTCTAAAAATAAACGAAAGTTTAAAGGAGTATACACATGTTCCAGATGAGGTAAGACCCGTGGTTTTTGTTTCTCATATGGAGCATCATTCGAATCAAACTTCTTGGCTAGAAACCATCGCAGATGTTGTTGTCATACCTAGTAATGATCAAGGCCTCATATGTTTTAAAGGGTTCGAAAGGGTTTTAAAAGAAAATGAGCATAGAACGTTAAAGATTGCTTCGATCACCTCTTGTTCTAATGTGACAGGTATAAAGACAAACTATCATAGAGTTGCTAAAACAATACATAGACATAATGGTTTGTGTTTTGTAGATTTTGCCTGTTCAGCTCCTTATATAGCTATCGATATGCATCCCACAGATAAAGAGGCATACCTAGATGCTATTTTCTTCTCTCCGCATAAGTTTTTGGGTGGTCCAGGGTCATCAGGTGTGTTGATTTTTAATAAAAAATTATACAAGAATGTGGTGCCGGATAATCCAGGAGGAGGCACTGTAAGTTATACAAATCCTTGGGGAGAACATGATTATTTTGATGATGTAGAGACTCGTGAAGACGGAGGAACACCTGCATTTATGCAAACCATTAAAATTGCGCTATCTGTGCAATTAAAAGAAAAAATGGGGGTTGCTATGATTCATGATCGAGAACAAGAAATCAATGCGAAAATTTTTGACTGTCTAGAAGCCATAGATAATGTACATATTTTGGCTCCAGAGCATAAAGATCGTCTGGGTATTTTTTCTTTTTATGTAGATAATGTACATTTTAATCTGATTGTGAAGTTGTTAAATGATCGTTTTGGTATTCAAACCCGAGGAGGATGCTCATGTGCAGGGACCTATGGTCATTTTTTACTGAATGTAGATCAAGAAACTTCAAAGGCTATTGGAGAAAAAATTGTAAGTGGTTGCTCTATAGAGAAGCCAGGGTGGGTTCGATTGTCTATTCATCCAACGATTACAGATAAAGAAGTCGCTTTTATTTGCGAAGCTTTAAGAGCTGTATGTAAAAACGTTGATGTTTGGAAAGAGGATTATACGTATGATGCTATCCAGAATGATTTTAAGCATAAATTATCAGGTTCAATAGAAAAAGAATTAGTTGATACCTGGTTTTATGAGTAATATCGCTTACTGCTTATGTATAAAAAAACCTTGCACTCATAGTGCAAGGTTTTTTTAATTGGGCCCGCTATGTTTGTGTTTGAATCGCTTGTGTGACCAGAGGTAATAAGCTGGTTGTTTATAGATGTGTTCTTCTGTTAAGCGTAAATATTGATTTGTGATTGCGTACGGCTCCTGTTCTTTAGGAGTGTCAGTTATCAATTCAAATTCAGATTCGTAATAGCCTCGTTTGAGTTTTCTCGTATTCATATTGACCACAGCGAAATCGAACTTTTTAGAAATCATCTCTGCGCCAGTGAAAATAGGTACGTTTACATTCAGAAACTCTGTCCAGTATTGACTTTTATGAAGCTGAGGAGATTGATCACTGATTAGTAGATACAAGCCTTGCTTCTGCTGTTTCACATTGGTCATGATATTTTTGATAATCTCAGAAGATTTTACACATTTCATTCCAAATTTACTTCTAGAGTTTTTAATGAGATTTTCAAAATTCTTATTTTGAATTTTTGTGTATGAACCGTAAAAATTGAGTTTCGTATGCAAAGAAAGTCCAATAATCCATTCCCAATTAGCATAGTGAGAACTGACTAGAATAATACTTTTTCCTTCTTTGTAGAGCGCATCAATAAGCTCCATGTTTTTGTAAGAATATCTTTTTTTGATGGTTTGTTCAGATATGGTAAGTCCTTTGAATCCTTCAATGAGTGAATCAACAAAATGTCTAAAAAAAATCTTTTGAAGCGCCACAAGCTCTTTTTCTGTTTTCTCAGGATATACCAACTTTAAATTCGATAGGACGACCTTTTTTCGATATCCAATAACATAAAAGAACAACACATAAATTATATCTGATATGAAGTATAATATACGAAATGGTAATTTTGAGAACAACCAAATAAATGGGTAGGCTAAATAAAAAACGAGTGTATGCATGTGTCTTTGTCTACTGCAAATATCGTATATAATTTTATTATA
>JBELDQ010000231.1:0-3292 GCA_042094215.1 Polaribacter sp.
TGATTGAAAAACAATTGCCCATCGATCAAAATTACATTGCCAACGATGTGGTGCTCAATCGAAATCAACAACAAATTATTATGATTACAGGACCCAACATGTCAGGTAAATCTGCCATTCTAAGGCAAACCGCTTTGATCGTTTTGTTGGCACAAATGGGAAGCTATGTCCCTGCACAAAATGCAAAAATAGGAATTGTAGATAAAATTTTCACTAGAGTAGGGGCCAGTGATAATATTTCTATGGGCGAATCTACCTTTATGGTTGAAATGAACGAGACAGCCTCTATTCTTAATAATATTTCTGAACGTAGTTTGGTTTTATTGGATGAAATTGGCCGAGGAACCTCTACCTATGATGGTATTTCAATTGCTTGGGCCATTTCAGAATTCCTACA
Organism: Polaribacter sp.; assembly: GCA_042094215.1. Taxonomy (GTDB): domain Bacteria; phylum Bacteroidota; class Bacteroidia; order Flavobacteriales; family Flavobacteriaceae; genus Polaribacter. The sequence goes on from JBELDQ010000231.1 coordinate 398, forward strand.
CGAACACCCTTCGAAAGCAAAAACACTCTTTGCAACGCATTATCATGAGTTGAATGAAATGACCGCTACTTTTGAGCGCATTAAAAACTTCAATGTGTCTGTAAAAGAACTCAAAAACAGTATTGTGTTCTTGCGGAAATTGGTAGCTGGCGGAAGCAACCATAGTTTTGGAATTCATGTTGCAAAACTTGCAGGAATGCCAAATGTAGTCATTCATAGAGCGAATAAAATATTGGAAAAGCTTGAAAAAAACAATAAAAACGCCGAAGTAAAAGAAGTCCTAAAACAAGCGCAACATGAAGAAATGCAACTGAGCTTTTTTCAATTAGACGACCCGCTATTAGAAAACATCAAAGAGGAAATATTAGCCACCAATATTGATGCGCTAACACCTATTGAAGCGCTAATGAAATTGAATGAGATTAAAAGAATGCTAACAAAAGACTGATTTTAATTTTTCATAATGATTACTTTCACTTTTTTTAAGCCGTTTTTTTCTATCTTTGTCCGCAGATGAAAACAACTTTTTTATTTATTGGAGGTCCAGAAATCTTTGTGATTTTATTGATTGTCGTGATGGTTTTTGGCGCAGACAAAATACCCGAAATCGCGAGAGGTTTAGGAAAAGGAATTCGTCAAGTAAAAGACGCAACGAATGAGATTAAGAAAGAAATTAATGACAGCGCAAAAAATCAAGGAATTGATACTGATTTGGTCAAGGACATTAAAAAAGAAATTGATACTGTAAAAAGCAATGTTGACGATTTTACAGGGCCTATTAAGCGCAATTTTTAAATTTTATTTATCCCTTCTTATTTTTATAATAGCATACAAAAGCTATTTCACACGACTTATTGTCAATCCATCTCGTATCGGCAACATAACAGTTTCTAAACGATCATCTGTATTCAATAAAGTGTTGTACGCTTGTAATGCAATTGTATCCACATCTTTCTCATCTGATTTTTCTGCAACCTTGCCATACCAAAGCACATTGTCTGATAATATAATCCCGCCAGAATTCATTTTATCGATAATTAAATGAAAATAGTTGGTATAATTCGATTTGTCGGCATCAATAAAAACCAAATCAAATTTTTGGTGGAGCGTTGGTATAATTTCTAGGGCGTTCCCAACATAAGATTTCAACTGTTTTGTATACCTCGATTTGTTAAAATATTTTTGCTGTAACTCTGTCAACTCTTCATTGCTGTCAATTGTAAAAAGCGTCCCATCCTTTGGCAACCCCTCAGCAATAGAAAGTGCAGAATATCCTGTAAAGGTCCCAATCTCTAAAACGTTTTTAGGCTGAATTAATTTAGAAATCATCGACAAAATACGTCCTTGATATGCGCCACTAATCATTCTTGGATTCAGCACTTTTTGCCAAGTTTCTTTAGTGAGTTCTTGAAGAATTTTAGGTTCTTCTTGCGAGTGTGCAACTACATAATTGTCTATATTCTCTGGTAAAAACATGCGCTATCATCTTAATTTTTAAAGGTAGGAAATATACTACTATTTTTGATTTTGAAGCGCTTTACAATTGGTTCTTCTTCGCATATCAATGAGGTAGGTAATTTGCCAGAGACCATTGTTATTAAAGAGTTGAAATGAATTGGCTCCGCAGTGACTAAAAGTACCGTTAAAGTAAAACTCATAAGGAGTCCAAACAGATGCTAAATTTCCATCTATCTGAACATTTATAGCGAGTAATTTTTCAAAATAAACATGTTTAGGATCTTTAGCTGCAATACCTGTCAATAGTTTCGTTTTTGCCTCCGTTACTAAAATCTTCTTTCCTTTTTGAGTAGTCGTTGTTTGAATTTTTATGTCTTTATGAAATGTTTTTGAAACAACAGCGCTGTCTCCTTTATGAAGCCCCTTAAAAAAAGTAGCAATCACCTCTCTAATGGCCTCTTCTTCAATGTTTTTTTGCGCAGTAATTGTAAAGACAAAAAAGAACATAAAGTAGGATAGGAATAATTTCATCAGTAAAGTTTAATGTTTTATTTGCTAAAATTACACAAAAAGAAAGAAAGAAAAAATAAATGCCTTCTTTTGACTCAAAAAATAATGCTACTAATATCGCAGTTTATTTAGTACTTTTACCTCTTAAAATATACCCTAAAAATATGTCTGTAGCAAAAAAACAGTACAAGAGAGTTACCGTGAAATCTTTGATTGACATGAAGGCAAATGGAGAAAAAATTTCAATGTTAACGGCCTATGATTATACCATGGCAAAAATTGTTGACGGTGCAGGAATTGATGTAATTCTTGTTGGAGACTCCGCCTCCAATGTAATGGCAGGTCATGAAACAACATTGCCAATTACCTTAGATCAAATGATCTATCACGCAAGTTCTGTTGTCAGAGGGATTGATCGTTGTTTGGTGGTGGTAGATTTGCCTTTTGGGAGCTACCAGTCAGATCCTAAAGAGGCATTGCGTTCTGCGATTCGTATTATGAAAGAATCTGGCGGACATTCTATAAAAATGGAAGGTGGAAAAGAAATTAAAGAGTCGATCAAACGAATCTTAAATGCTGGAATCCCAGTCATGGGGCACTTGGGTTTAACCCCTCAATCCATCTATAAATTTGGAACCTATACCGTAAGAGCCAAAGAAGAAGAAGAAGCTGAAAAATTATTGGAAGACGCATTAATGTTAGAGCGAATTGGTTGCTTTTCAATAGTACTCGAAAAAGTACCCGCAAAATTAGCACAAAAAGTGGCAGATGCACTCAACATTCCAGTGATCGGAATTGGTGCAGGAAATGGTGTTGATGGACAGGTGCTAGTAACCCATGATATGATTGGAATGACGCACGAATTTCACCCTCGTTTTTTAAGACGCTATTTAGATTTATATGCTGAAATGACCGGGGCTTTTGAAA
>JBELDQ010000232.1:0-3284 GCA_042094215.1 Polaribacter sp.
ATTGCCATTAGCATCTACAGCAATTAGGTGATGATTCTCAATCTGGTCTCTTCTATAGTACTCCTTCCAGAGACCATCAACACGAATAAAAATAGTTTTTTTATCAGTACAATACACCATTAAACCCTCTGCTGGAGCAGGAATACTATTGATCTCACTAGAGGTAAGTCTTGGAATTAAAAAACCTTTGGTGGTAGATTGTAATTCTAAAATTGCAGAGGTATGAGGAGTATTAGTTCCCAATCCTCTTTGTGCATACACTGTTGCATGTAGGAAAAGTAAAACCAATACAAGCCTACACATATTTTTTGCTTTTTTTAACTGTTCCATAATATTCCTTTTTAAATTCATTATTTCTATACCATTCTTAACTGTTTCTATTTAGAAAACCTAACAACAAGATTCTGTGCTATTAACACGCTAAAACTGACCAAATTATTCCTGTTACTTGCACCTCAATAAAAAGCACAACTCCTTCTTTTAAATTCATTTCCGTATCCATTTATAAGCCACTCTTCGGTTGATCTTATGTGATGTTTCTTTACAAGAAACACCATCTACGCAGTCATTTAAGATCAAACTTTTGCCATATGCTTTTCCACTAACTTGTGAGGGTTGTACACCACGCTTTATCAAATAAGTTTCAATTCTTTTCAACCTTTTTTTTGTCAATAGAAGGTTATAATCAGCTGTTCCCCTCGCATCTGCATGCACATAGAATTGAACTTTTGAAGTTGTATCGCTTTTGAGTATTTGCGCCAACACCTTCAATTTGCTTTTAAAAGAGGCATGTAAATAGGAAGAATTGAACTTAAAGTAATCCATAACCTGAGCCTTCTTCTCTTGCAACGTTTCTGGAGTTGTTTTAGCAACCTTAACTTTCGTTTGAGAGGTTTCTCTTAGCTTTTTGGACAGTTGTTGCGCTGTAGATGTTTTTTTTGTATTGAGTAAACTATCGAGTAATTTAGTAATTTTAGCCTTGGCATGTCTACTTAAATTTTTGCTAACTTTTAATTCGATACAGTTTTTCAAACAATCAAAAAACAGTTGCTCTTCCAAACTCAGTTCATTCGAATTCTTTCTAACATTAGCTTCGGAGGAAGGTACGATGCTGGCGGCTAGTACTTGACCCTTCACTTTTTGTAAAATCAGTTGTTCTGCCTTTAGATCTTCGAGTAGTTTCTTTATAGGTTTCTTTTCAAGCACTTCATATACATTAATGGTCCGTTCTTTATTCGAACTAAGAAAGCCTTTCCCTGTTTTTTCATACATCGAAAACCCAAAATCATCTGACAGGGTATTGATTGCTGGCCCTAAATTTACAGGAATTGCTTTTTCAGCATTTAAATCAACATAAAACACATCAAAACCACCATACCCATTATGTCCTTTTGACGAGAAATACAAGGCATTGTTTTCTGTAATGTATGGAGTTATTTCTTCTCTCGGGGTATTGATGCCATTTCTCAGTCGCTCAGGAATTCCATAGCTACCATCAGCATGAAGCTGTACCTTATAAATATCGGAATCTCCAGGTTTACAATCTCTATCAGAGACAAAATACATCTGGGTTTCATCTGCACTCAATACCGCATGCCCATTCGAATAGGCATCACTATTGATAGGAAGGTCAATAATATCAGTCCAATAGCCGTTCTTTTTGGTTGCTTTAAAAATGTGTAACTCTTGTTGAATCGTTCCATTCTTTATGTTATTGGTTGTAAAATACATTGTGCTTCCATCTTGAGTAATCACTGGTAATGATTGATTCAATTTGGTATTTACATCGCCTCGTAAAAAAGAAATCTTATGTTTTTTTCTCTTATTTCTCCTGATGGCGGTATAGATGTTATAAACATAGGTATCATCTTCTTTATGAATCAATTGTTTCGCACGTCTTGTTTTTCTATTTGATGAGAAATAAATAGTATCTTCTTTAAAAAAAGTTCCTAAGTCATCTGAACTTCTGTTGATCGACATTTTCTGAAGTTCATAATTTGCAGACAATAATACCTCCAGTTGCTTTTTAGGCAATAGCTCCTGACAAGTACTTGTGTGCGCACTAATTACTAGTAAAATGAAGAAATACCTCTTGTTTTTCATTGTCTTCTTTTTTAATACAACCAGCTAGGTTGTTTTACACCACTCATTAATTTATTAAAACTCAATGTTAGCAATACCTCATGAGAGCCTTGAGAAAAGTAGCCAATAGCTGTTGTGTCAAAATCATAGGCATACCCTAGCGATAAAAATGCATTGACCTTAAACTTGACCAGGCCACTAAAAGCGGTCTTATATCTGTAAGAAACTCCTGTTGTAAATCGATTGTTAAATAAAAAATTTAAAGAAACATCTGCCACAAATGGAGTTCCTACAGCTCTTTTCACTAAAAATGCAGGTTTCAATTTTAGGGTCTCACCAATACTAAAATTCATACCTCCAGTCAAGTAAAAATGAGCCTCACTGCTCACAGTAGATACAGTAGCATTGTTGTAATGCGTTGTAGTTAAAAGATTGGGAGAGGAAAAACCCAGGTACCAGTGTTCATTGAACAAAAAGATTCCAGCTCCCACAGAGGGTGTAATTCTCGAATTGATATTCTCATTCAAACTTGGATCGTTGGGTTCACGTGTCATTAGTTTACTATAATCTACATCCAATAATTGAATCCCTCCTTTCATTCCAAAAGAAAGACGCAAGCCATTCGTATTTATGTTTAGCAAATAGGATATGTCCAGCGCTGTATTGGTTTCAACTGCTGGACCCAATTGATCTCTGATAAGACTCACCCCTACTCCTAAACGACGACCTAATGGTGTTGTGAATGCCATTACTTGGGTTACTGGTGCCCCTGGAACTCCTACCCATTGGGTTCTATACATAAAGTTCACATTCATAACTTCATCCATACCTGCATAGGCCGGATTTATCAAAGAATGTGCATACATGTATTGGGTGTACTGCCCTATTTGCTGAGCAGCTATTTTTTGCAGCCCAATGCATATAAACACAAAAAGAATGGTAATGAACCCTAGTAATTCTCTCATTTCTGTTATTTAATTTCAATTGATGAATAAATAATTGATTTTCTTGATACGCTCACCAGCTACACTGTATTCTAAAATATAATAATAGGTACCTGATGGTAAGAGTTCTGAAGATTGATCCTCCGAGCTAGAGTTCGCATACCCTTTGAACACTTTTTCTTCATTATTATACCCATGTATCTCTGATACTTTTGCACCCCATCTGTTGAAAATTCGGACAATATTATCAGGAAATCT
>JBELDQ010000233.1:0-3282 GCA_042094215.1 Polaribacter sp.
CCAAAACTGCAAATTATAAGTGTGAGTATTTGTGTATTGGACATTGGTTTGTTGCCAAATGGAATATCAAAGAAAAGCTGTGTAATACAGGCATATATCGCAATAGCGGCAGGTAAGATGAACACCGTCCAAAACCACCACTGCGTGAATTTTTGTTTTTCTATAAATTGAATTTTCATGTTTTTTGTTATTTCACTTCTTCTCTCCTTAAAGATAACGAAAAACAGGTTACAAAAGATATGAAAAGAGGAGTTGCTTTTTTAGGCGCTCACTTTTGTATCTATTCTTGAAACAATAGCACCTACTAGCATTGCCATGGCAAAAGAGGGGGCTAGTACATCTAGCTCAACAAAGTACGGACCGACGCTCTCTAAGTTCGAGAGCACAAACTTGCATATAATGACAGAGACAAATCCAGTAATCATTGAGGCAATGGCTCCTTTTTCGGTGTATCCTTTCCAAAAAAGAGAAAGAATAATCACAGGACAGAAGGTCGCTGCAATGCCAGACCATCCAAAGATCATGATCCAAAATATTTGTCGGTCAGGATATAGATTGTAGAGTATGACTGCAATTCCTAAGGCAATCATTGCCATCATGACGGTCACAATTCTTGATAGTTTTGTAAGGTCTTCATCTTTTACATCGGGTCTAAATATTTTCTGATAAAAGTCGCGCGTAATGGCACTAGAGGCAAGAATTAACAGAGAATCTATGGTAGACATGATTGCTGAAAGCACAATGGCAATAAATATGGCTACGAGAATTGTAGGCAGAAATTCATTGGTAATCATACTCAAAACATCTTCTCCGCCTGTTCCTAGAATACTTTCAGGGTCTTGCCCTTCTGATGTAAAATAGATCCTAGCAAGAATACCAATAGTAACAGCGGCAGCGTCTGTTAGCAAAGTAAACAGCAACGCCACCCATTTTCCTTTGATAATTTCTTGTTCGTTTTTAATAGACATGAATCGAACATACACCTGAGGTGATCCTAAGAATCCGAGTCCAATCATAGAGAATCCGAGTATGGTAAATGCATTCATCCAACCATCATTACTTCTTCCCATGACTTGCGTTAACGTTGGGTCAATGGCATTCAATCCTTCTGTAATTCCGGCTCCATGATCCATTGAAAACCAAACAACCACAGGGAGTAGAACCAGTCCGAAGAACATCAGTATTCCTTGAAACATGTCAGACCAAACAGCAGCTACAAATCCTCCAATAAAGATATAAATCAGTACAATAGCAAAGCCAATGAGCACACCGATGCGATAGTCTATACCCAGCATAGACTCAAAAGCAATTCCAGTAACATCCATTTGTGAGGCCACATAAATGATTACAAATACCACTAAAACAGCCGCAGAAATAATTCGTAAGTTGTTGGTTTTTGATTTGAAGTGACTTTCGAGGTAATCGGGTATGGTAATGGCTTTGTATCGATCTGAGCGTCTTTTAAAGCGTTGTGCCATAAATTGCCATGAAATAAAAACTCCGAGCAATTCTCCGGCGACTACCCAATAGCCAGAATAGCCGGCAATAGCACCCATTCCTGTTAGTCCAATCAATAACCAACCAGATTCACCTGTTGCTCTCGCTGAAAACGCCACTGCCCAGAAGCCCATTTTTTTTCCTCCAAGGTAAAAGTCACTCATGCTTTTTACTCTTCGAGATGCTAAAATTCCAATAAGAAATAGAATGCCTACGTAAATGGCAAGAACTGTTAGTTTTGTGATCATAGTTTTGATTTAGTGATGCTTAAAGATAGGAGATTAAAAATTAAAAACCACCCATAAAAAAAGCCACTGCAGATGCGGTGGCTTTTTTATTCAAAACATGAACGTTTTAGTTCGTTTCTGTTTTTTTGATGTCAGCAATAAATTTGGTTAACTTTTTACCGTAGGCCGATTTTTTAACTTCTGGAGATAGTGCGCTGTGAATTGTATCTAATAATTTGACGTTAGCGTTTATCAATTCTGTTAATGCTAAATAGGGAGCCACATGTCTGTCTTTATGATTTAAGGCGTAGTTTACAGTCACTAAATAGCGTCTTCTTAACAAACTTTCTTGTTGTTTGTCAATTTTCGCAACAGCCTCTTTTGAATTGGTCTTTTGAGCTTCGAATCGTTTTTGAATCAAATCTAAATTTTGATTGTTAAAGCGTTGTGCTATCTTAACATAGTCATTCAAAATGTCGTGATCTTTAGAGCCTGTAATGATTGGATTTACCCCAAAGGTATCTAAGTTGTCTGTAATATTGATATTCCCCTTGTTCGCGAAAAAAGTAATGTATTTGTTGGTAGTGTTTCCATCAAATGTAAGATACACCATTTCTGGTTCTTCGATGTTTGCTGTTAAGGTAAATTGGTCATTACCGACTACAATCGCAGAATCAATCGTTTTTAGAATGCTATCATTTTCTACTTTTTGCAGATATAATTTTCCTTTTTTAAGGCCTTTTATTTGACCATTAATGAGCATGTTTCCTTCTTTTTTGGGAGAAGAACAAGCCGTTATTACTAGTGCTAAGCTAACAATAAGTATTTTTTTCATACGTCTTAATCTATAATTTTACAGTTGCAAATATGCGTTTTTCAATTGGTTTTTTGTGATAATTTTTTAGAAAAGCTTAACTCACCCATTTCATCATAAGTGCACAAGCAAAGGCAGCATAGGTTCCTAGTGCATATCCTAGAACTGCGAGCAATACTCCAACGGGTGCTAAGGATGGATGAAATGCGCCTGCAACAACAGGTGCAGATGCAGCACCACCAATGTTTGCTTTAGAGCCTACTGCCAAGAAAAAATAAGGTGCTTTGATAAGTTTTGCTACTAAAAATAACAATCCAACATGGAAAATCATCCAAACAAAACCAATTGCAAATAAGCTGATGTTTTCTACGATGGCATTTAAGTTCATTTTCATACCAATAGAGGCGACGAGGATGTATATAAATACGGTTCCTATTTTCGAGGCGCCTGCACCTTCATAAGATTTTACTTTTGTAAACGATAAGATAATTCCAATGGTAGTAGCGGTAATGATCAACCAGAAAAAAGAAGATCCCAATCCGAAATCGACTAAGAAAGTTGCATTTTCTTTTACCCATACACTGAAGTTGTCTCCAACTAAATGACTTAGAGATGTGGCTCCAAACGCAATACCCAATAGAATCATTAGGTCATTAAAGGTTGGGATTCTTGCCGTATCAGAGGTAAACTTTTCCATTTTGTTTTTAAGGTTGGTAATGGAAGAATTGTCGGCCTTTAACCATT
>JBELDQ010000234.1:0-3281 GCA_042094215.1 Polaribacter sp.
GATTTCGTTTTGTCTTTTGTGTCTTCTTGCCCATGAGCAAATAGCGTTGCTAGAAAAACAAAACAAACCGTGGAAAAGATATTTTTTTTAAAAATCATTCGAAACATGCTGTAATGTGTTGTTTGCAAATATACTATCCTAATCTCTAAGTTGCGTTTAGATTTTGTTAAATTCGTTTATCTTACAGGGAAATCAAAATAGGTGGAAGGAAAAGGTTCTTCTTTAAGGGTAAAATGCCACCATTCATTTTCATAAGGTGCAAACCCATGAGAAAGCATTACAGCTCTTAGTAGCATTCTATTGGTTTGTTGTTTTTTTGTGAGTTTTGGGTAGTGTGGGTGCGATTGAATTCCAAAAAAATCATACGGACTTCCCATGTCTAATTCTTTTCCAGTTCTCAAATCTACAAGTGTTAGGTCAACAGTACTTCCTCTTGTATGGCTTGATTTTGAGGCGATATACCCTTTTTTAAAGAGTGCTGATTTGGCCACTGCCGGGTAATAGTGCGCTTTCATTAAGGTGTCACTCAGTATGCCTGCCCAACGCACAAAATGATCTACTGCTTGCTGCGGCCTGTAGGCATCAAAAATCTTTAGTCCAAGGTGTTTTGTAGCGAGTTCTTCTTGTATCTTTTGAAGTGCATCTGCAGCAGGCTTTGAAATAATGATCTTGCTGTCTTGGTAGCCATCAATTGGCTTTCCTATAAAGTTATTGTTGGAAAGATATCTTAACTCTGATTGTATGGAAGGTGCTTTTTTTCCTAGATATACAAATCCTTTGGGTAACTTTTGTTCTTGAGCATAGAGCGAGTTTATTTGGCTCATAACAAGAATAGTAAATAAGATGATAACTTTCTGCATAGACAATAATATTGATTTGAACACTATTTTCAAAGGTACATATTACCAGAGAATTGTCTTGTATTTTTAATTTGAAATCATGAGAAGTATTTGAAAGCACCATTGTTGTTGCAAGCATCATTTTTGAATACTTTCAAAAAACAAAAGCCATATCAACCTAATGATATGACTTTTGTGAGTAAACTAATAAAACCAAGTATTAGTAGTATAGGTGCGTTTGAAGAGACTTACCTATATTTTCTTAAGCGTCTGCATGCAGACTAATTACTTTTGTTATTTTCCAAGAACTGTTTGTGCTTTTCCAAACAACAATAAACTTGCTTGGTATAGAAGGGGCATTGGGCTCCTCTTTGTTAAAAAAGCGGTGATAGCCAATTTGAACAGCTCCATAGTTTGGTATGGGATATACTTCGATGCTTCCTTTGATTAAGGTTCTTTTCACTTTTCCACAGATGTTCTCTTGTAAAGAAGCAAGTAACTCTTCTTTACAGGTAGCCAAACCTCCTTTGTCGTGAAAGAACTCAATCTCTTCAGCATATATCTTCGCTTGCGTTTCCATATCACAGGTGTTGTATGCATTAAAGTAGGTGGCATCCATTTTTGCAATCGTATTGTGCAGCTGTATATCTGTTGGTTCGTATTTTGGGATCTCATTGGTTTTTACAATGCAAAAGAAACTGGTTAACAAGGAAACGATGTATAATAGGACCTTAATCATGGCTTTGATTTTTTAGGAATCTCATTAATAGGATGAAATGCTACCTCCAGAAGATTTTCGCTTGTCAATATTTCTAGGATTTCCCTTAAAATCAATATCGCCTCCACTTGATGCTTTTGCCTCAAGACGATCTGCAGCATATACATCTATGTTTGCTCCACTACTAGCTTTTGCAGTTACATTTTTACTTTTTAAATCAAAGGATTTAATAGAGGCTCCACTCGATGCTTTTGCCGTATGATAGGTGGCTTTTCCTTGGATTCTTAAGGATGCACCGCTAGAAGAACTCGTTGTTACTGTTTCTGCATCTATCTCAACTTTCGCGCGAGCGCCACTGCTTGTGCTCAAACTAAAAACAGTGCTTCTTAGCATTCCTTCAGAAACAACACTGCTTCCGCTGCTGGCATCAATGTCGGTAATGTTATCGATAGCTAAGTACACTCGCTTGGCCTTCGCTCTTCTGATATTTTTTTTTGATGAGATGACTAAAACACCATTCTTTACCTCGGTACGAATGATACGCTGTAAATTCTCATCTGCTTTTACTACCAGTGATGTGTTTGCCTCTTGTGAAATATACAATTCAATTCCCTGGCCTATTTTTACCTTGTTAAAGTCTTCTTGAATGTTTCTGGTTTCTGTGACAACTGTTCCTTTGCCATTGATAGAGCTAATACCGTCGATCATACACGATGAGAGGGTGATTGCCATGAATAGTAGTGTCGATACTTTGGTTATTTGTGTTTTCATAAGTTCGTTTTAAAGTTCAAATGTCTTTGAAATGTTATTGAAGGAATAATAAGATGTACTGAATTGTTGATTTATTGAGATGAATCGTTTTACAGATCTACTGCTGTTTTTGTGTTAGGTTTTCTTAGTTTTAGTCCATTGCTCGTCATGGTTGCATATTTTTTTTCTTTACTTGAATTGTTTGTGTGAGGTATACTTTTAATGATTGCGGAGGTGGAGTCGTCAAAGAGCAGCGTAACATTCGGTGGGATGCAGAGTGTTAATTGCACTTGTTCATTTTTAAACGCATCAAAAGCATTCGATGTAAAGTATTGGTTGAAGACGATTTCCTTGTCTGAAATTGAAAAATCATATCCAATTTTTTGTGCACTTTGAATCGCATTCTCTTTGCTGTTTCCTTCAGAGGTCTTTTTCGCTATCAGATACACTTTAGTTGTTTTACTCGGTTGAATGTCTAGTGAAACTCGAGGTGAAAAGAGCTTTTTTCCTCCTGTAAAGATTACAGTGCGCTTCTCTTTGCTGTTCGTGAAACTAAATCCGTTGCCCAAATCATGATTCTTAACAACCTTTAAATGAAGGGTGTCATTGGAAGCAAAATTTAGATTCTTTTTTTGTGTAAATTCTCCCTGGACCTCTTTTGAGTTATGTATTTCATTCCCAGTAAAAGCCATAAGAAGAACAAGAGTTATTACGATACCTACTAGTATTTTTACTATTTTTTTTACGAATCCTTTTTTCATTTTTTTATATGCTATTGATGTTGTTATTGTTCAGTGTTATTTTCCAACCCTTCATCTGTCATGGTATAGAAATTTTTGACCATATCTCTCCTGTAGGTATTGTCTGTGGTTTGAACGCTGTTCAAATACTCTTTGGTGTTTTTGTCAAAATAGACAGTTACATCGTTGGGAATGAATAACGTTATGTAGATCTCCTCGTCTTTATGCCAATTT
>JBELDQ010000235.1:0-3276 GCA_042094215.1 Polaribacter sp.
ATTGATACAAAGAAGTACCAATCGTTACAACACAAAAAAGACCGCGTAAGTTATTTGCGTGCCTTGGCAATTGGTGTTTTGATCAATGAAGCTGTAGACATCTTTTTAAAAAATGAAGAAGAAATCCTCAAAGGGAATTTTGATAAAGGCTTATTAGATAGATGTAGATATCAAGCTCAGATTAATGACATCTTAAAAATTAGTGTTGCTAAAATTTATAAAAGTAAAGATGTTGTTGAAAAAGAAGTAGCAGGGTATAAAATTATTGCAGATATTTTAGATGTTTTTGTTAATGCATTGAACAATGCATATCTCGGATCTCCATCCAATTATGACAAGCTTATTTTACATGTATTGCCGCAAGAATATAATAGTCAGTCAGAAGATTTGTATACTAGAATCATGTCTGTTTGTAGTTATGTATCTAGAATGTCAGATACCTATGCGATAAGGCTACATAAGAAGATAATGGGAGGCTTTATTTAAAATGATTTTAGTATTTTTGTTTTAACTCAATTTAACTACCTAAAAAATGAAAAAAAAACTACTATTCTTTATTTTCTCACTAATAATCGCTGTTTCCATAGTTACAATTGTAAAAGAAAAAAAGACTACTAAGGAAATACAGATACAACACGCTAATTTTTTAAAGAACCACCCTTATAATAATAGCTTAAAACTTTCAAAAAAGGAACGAAGAGCAAAGGGAATGCCGCCAAACAAATATTATGAGCAAGAATATTTGTTGGAAATGAATCCGAATACAGGTAGGACACATCCAGAGAACGTTTTAAAAGTTCAAAAAGAGCTGAAACAAAATAGAAAACAACAAAGAGTTCCTGGAGATGCAGCCGATAATGTATGGGTAGAACGAGGTCCAAATAATGTTGGAGGTAGAACGAGAGTTGTACTTTTTGACCCCAATGACGCTTCGAATAAACGTGTTTTTGCGGGGGGTATCACAGGAGGTCTGTGGGTAAATAATGATATTACCGATGTGAATTCCTCTTGGATCAGAGTAGGGATTGATGAGAATTTAGCAGTGAGCTGTATCACAGTCGACCCTAATGACTCTCAAATATGGTACCTAGGAACAGGCGAGTCACAAGCCAATCCTTCGGGAGCAGGTAATGGTGTTTGGAAATCTACGGACGGAGGCACAACCTGGGACAATGTGTATAGCGATGACTTGAACCCTGATTTAGATGAGCGTTTGTTTTACATAAATGACGTGGTTGCTTGGAATAATCCGACCACAAACAAAACAGAGGTTTTCATAGGCGTTGCTGGTGCTTATTACATGTCGGGACAGTTTCCAGGCGCTAAAAAACACGGGTTGTATAAATCTACAGATGATGGAGCTAATTGGTCTTGGTTGTCGCCCTCTTTACCAGCGATTCCAGAAGCGAATCGAGGAACATATGCTTCTTTGTATGAACCAAATGATTTTGAAATAGGACCCGACAATACACTTTGGATTGGTACGGAAAGAAATATTTATGGTTTAGGAGGAGGAACTGTTTTGAAATCTACCAATGGGAGTACTTTTACTGTTGAACATAAAATTACAGGTGGAGAAAGAACAGAAATCGCCGTTTCAAAATCTGATAAAAATAAACTATATGTGCTATGTGATGCGGGTAACCCAGTGATAGAGGTTACCACAGATGGTTTTGTGACAACATCTAATATTGTTCCTCCGTCAGATGCAGATAGAGGTATTTCTGCAGCCGACTTTACAAGAGGACAAGCTGCTTATGATTTGGTTATTGAGGTGGACCCAACCGATGATAGTATTGTTTATGTTGGAGGAATTGATTTGTTTAGAAGTACAAATAATGGTTCTTCTTGGACCCAAATCTCAAAATGGTCAAATAACAATAATTTATCGTTCTTATTCGTATCAAAAGTACATGCAGATCAGCATGGGTGGGCATTTCATCCTACAGACCCAAATAAAGCAGTTATTGGCAATGATGGAGGTGTTTTTTACGCGAGTTCCTTATCTGAAGCAGAATCTTCAGAAATCGCAATTGAAGCCAGAAACAAAGATTATAATGTGACGCAGTTTTATCATGGAGAAATTGGACAAAGTACAGACAATGATGTGTTCCTGTCAGGAGCTCAAGACAATGGAACCCAAATTATTTATGGAGCAAATACAGGGGTGAGTTCTTCAATAGATATATATGGTGGAGATGGGGCCTATTCATTTATCGATAAAGAGGGCGAATATGTTATTGTGAGCTACCTTTACAATACGATGAGAAGAGTCAGTTTGCCAATAGTAGCAATCAACGAAGAGGTGAATTTTTATGAGGGAGTTACCATACAAGATGATCAAAATACAGGAAGGTTTATCAACCCCGCAGATCTTGACGATAATTTGGATATTTTATATACAAATGCAAGTGGAGGAGATAAAGATAGTATTGCGAGATATACGGATATTAAAACAAATATCCCAGTTAGAACGAATTTTTCTAATCCGCTTCTGAGTGCGGGAGCAACTGTAGTTAAAGTGTCTCCGTTTACTTCTGCATCAACGACATTATTTTTAGGGACGAGTAACGGAAAATTATTGAAGGTTCTCAATGCAAATTCATCTGCTCCTACCTGGAGTAATATTGGTGATGATGTGAGTTTTACAGGTAGTGTCTCATCAATTGCTTTTGGAGCGAGCGAAAATGAAATAATACTTACATTTCATAATTATGATGTAGAAAGTATTTGGTTCACAACAAATGGAGGAGCAACTTGGTCAAGTAAAGAAGGTGATTTTCCGGATATTCCTGTAAAAGCAGCAATGATGAATCCTCTAAATAATGATGAGGTGATCATTGGAACTGAGTTAGGAGTTTGGAGAACAAGCAATTTTAAAGACGCAACTCCAAATTGGACACAATCGTACAATGGCATGTCTAATGTGAAAGTGACTTCATTTAGTTTGAGGACAGCCGATAATACTGTAATGGCATCTACCTATGGAAGAGGAATGTTTACCGGGCAGTTTACTACAGGTGTTGCCTCAATTGATGAGGTGCTCAACGAGCGTGCTACATTTACCATGTATCCAACAGTATCATCAGGTGATTTCACACTCTTTGCTAAAAACACATTGGGAGAAGCAAGACTTCAATTGTTTGATGTTAGAGGAAGAGAAGTGTATACCAAACAAATAGATTTTACACAACAAGAAAGACAATCAATTTCTGTAAACTTAGAAACAGGAGTTTATATTGTACATCTAACAGATGCTAGTAATAAGAAAGCAAC
>JBELDQ010000236.1:0-277 GCA_042094215.1 Polaribacter sp.
GCAAATTTACCTAGCAACTCTAGTGTTGAAGTATTAGTAATTGTACGTGCACCTATTACTCCAGGAGGTATAGCGACAAACGTTATTATTGTACCTCCTAATGGAACGACAGATACTAATACCTCAAACAACCAATCTATAATTTCTATAGATGTAAATGATATACCTATTGATTTCTCAGTTACCTACTCTCAAATTACTCCACCAGAAGGTACAGGAATAGGTAATTGGAACGACATTGTAACTTACCAATTTACCATTACTAATAATACTAATG
>JBELDQ010000236.1:287-3236 GCA_042094215.1 Polaribacter sp.
TTAGCAAGTTTTAATGGAAGGATGCAATTAGCAAATGCTAGTAATTTTGGTTATCCAAATGTCGCTTTTGAAACTATAACATGCATAGGTGGAACAAATGGCATGCAATGTCCAGATGTTTCTATTGTCCCTCAATTTAATTCAGAAGTTTTTACTGCTAACCCAGATTCGACTGTGCTTTTTGAGTATGATGATTCTATTGAGTTTAATGCAAATAGTGCGTTAATTTTTGAGATCATCTATAAATACTTAGACCCTAATTGTAGTCTTGATATTGCACCATTAGCAGTAAATAGTTTTATTGAAATTGATATAAACCACTTTAACCAGTCTCCTAACGTTTCTAATAGTGTGTTTACTCAACTTATTGAAACTACTGAGTGTTCTGTTACAGATTTATGCATTGAAACCACACAAATTAATCCTTTACCATCGCAAGTAGTTAATTGGGATGAGGAAGTAACGTTTGAAACAATTGCATGTAATAACGGTCCATTAGATGCTTATGGACGCTTTTTTCTTCAGAATTTATCAGGAAATATAGATTGGAATATTGTGTCTATAACTTGCGATGCTACGACAGGAAACATAACGTGCAATGATTTTAATTTAATAAATCAAGGTGTTTTTTGGTCTAGTAATGAGTTTATTATTCCAGCAAATGTTACCATTACTATAACTACGGTATTAAAATTTATAGATCCCGACGATTGTACAACAGGACCACCAACAAATTCACTTGGACATGTAAGAAGTGGTATTAACCTTTTAGAACCAACTATTATAGAAAGTGATATTACAAATAATGCAGAAAGCGATTATGTAATTTTGCCAGCTTTAGATCCATGCGATCCTTCTGAGGTAGTAGATTTACAAATTACTAAAATACAAACTAGCCCAGTTTTACCTCTAGGTGGTGATGGCAATAACACTATTAGTTGGGGAAATGTGACTTATGAAATTACAGCAACTAATCCTAATGCAACTACTGATGCTTTGGTTACTATAGAGGACTATATGCCAAATGGTTTAAACACTTTAACATCTGGTGCTTTAGTTTCAGTAAACTGCATCTCTGCTACAGGAACTGCAACTTGTCCAACTATTAATAACGCTAATATTGGAGTGCTTTTAGATGGTGTTCCAGAAGCAGGAATAGAAGATGTGTTTTGGAGTATTACCACTGCAGACAATTATACTTTACCAGCGCAAAGTTCTATAACTTTTCAAGTTGTTATAGACTGGCAACCACAGTGTTATAATGGCGATATAATAGCCACTAATGGTGTAAAAATAACAAGTATTGGAGATATTCCTGATGATTCTCAAGCTAACAATATGGTATTTGTAGACACTTATTTTGCACCTTGTGTAGATTTAGTTGTGCAAACTTATCCAGAATTTACTCTAGTAAATGTAAACCAAGATTTTAATTGGATTATAGATATTACAAATAGTAACACGAGTTCTAGTGCTATAAATATCGATTTTCAAGATATATTGGGAACCGAATTTATTATAAACGGAACTCCTACTTGTGCAGTAATAAATGGTAATGCAACTTGTGCTTCTTTTAACATTAATGGCAGTATAATAACTGGATTAATTCCGAATATGGATGCAGCTTCAACATTACAAATAACAATTCCAGTAACAGCGCCTAGTTTTGGAGGTGCTTTTACTAATAACGCTCAGGCTATACCAAACCCAAGTGATAATCAAGAACAAACCATTGAAACTAATATCTCTATTAGCAATGTTCAAATTATTTCTCCTACAGTATTAAAATCGTTTACACCTAACCAAATTTTAGTTGGACAAGAAAGCGTCTTAGAGTTTACTGTTACCAACTTATCTGGAAATCCATCTCAAACTAATATCGATTTCACCGATAACCTTCCGTCTGGTTTAACAATATCTGGACCAATAACTTGGGTGCAAAGTAATGGCTGTACTGCAACTTTTACAGGAAACAATGGAGATACAACTGTTATGGTTAACAATCTAATGTTTCCGGTTGGTGTAGATACTTGTACGTTTTCTGTTCCTGTAACTTCTACTATTGTTGGAAACTTTTTAAATGATGCTACAAATTTTTCAGACCAAAATAATATAGACACCTCTCAAGCAAGTGCTAATTTAGATGTTATAGCAGATAATACTGATGTTGATATTGAAGTTTTAAAAACAGTTTCGCCTACACAAGTATTCGTTGGAGAAAACGTAACATTTACAATTTCAATTTCTAATTTAGGTACAACTGAAGCAACAAACATTTTAATACAAGAAAGCCTTCCTGCTGGTTATCTATTTATATCAGCGTCATCAAGTGTAGGTAGTTACGACAATACTCCTTCAATATGGAGTGTTAATAGTTTATTACCAAATCAAACTGAAACATTAACTATTATTGCTCAAGTAATTTCATCTGAAAATTTAATAAATATTGCAAGTTTAGACACTGTTACACAAACAGACAGAGACCCAACCAATAATGAAGATACCGCAGAAGTTACTATTTTAATGACAGATGTCGATATTGAGGTTTTAAAAACAGTTTCGCCAACAGAGTCTAGTATTGGAGAAACTGTAATATTTACCATTACAGCATCCAATATTGGGACAACAAATGCTACTAATATTTCTATATATGAAAGCCTTCCTATTGGTTACATCTACATAAATTCTAACGTATCTTATGGCACTTATAATGATGCTACTTACCTTTGGACTATTCCTGGTTTAGCCCCTAATCAAATAGAAGGACTAACTATATCAGCTCAGGTAATTTCAGCAAACAATTTATTAAATACGGCAAACTTAGATAGTGTAACCGAAATTGACAGAGACGACACTAATAATGAAGATTTTGCTGAAGTTTTTGTAAATAATTGCCTGTCTATAAGTCAAGGCTTCTCGCCTAATAACGATGGAAATAATGATGTTTTT
>JBELDQ010000237.1:0-3228 GCA_042094215.1 Polaribacter sp.
GAGTTCCTTCACCCACAATGAGAGAAATCATCCCATTTTCATCGGTAGTCACCTGATGTTCTTCTGCGTATTCTAGTCCAGATGCATTGGTTATACGAAATCTTATGACTACTGCTTCTAGACGCAATGGAATGTTCTTTTCTGAGACATCGGTTCCTGGAATCTGAATTTCTTCCGTATTTAAAATTAATGCCTGGTAATTGAAACCTGCTGTTTGTGCAACCATATTAATGGTACACATCCAAACGAAAAGAATTCCTATTTTTTTTAGTGTTGTCATTAGTAGGTTTTTAATGGTTGAATGCTAAATAGAATTCCGAACGAGAAGGCCTTTGAATGTAAAGAATATTGCTCTTCGGTATTACTATCTTTCGTTGCATGTTTAAAACTGTCTGCGACATTATAATTCAGATAAATAGCAGTTCTATTTGAAATTGTATAGGCTGCACTTACGCCTCTGTGATACCGAAATACATCTCTTGTGAATGTTTGATCGTCATATAAATTGTGTACAACATTGTTGTAAGAACTCGTTCCAGAAATAAGCCAGTCTGAAGAAATGTGTGAATGCCCTTGTAATTTGAATTTAGGCGTGTTCAAAAATGAAAAAATAACACCTGCTTTAAAGGCAATATAGGTGAAGTCATAATGCACCGGTACACTGCCGTTTCCACTATAAAACCCCGTATTAATTTTATAGTTGTTATGACTCATTCCTAAGTTCAATTGCAATCTCTCTTGATGAAGGTTCAAACGACAACCAGCTTCAAGGAAAAGCGCTTGTGATTTTGAATAGCTAGCATCCAAGGTGTTTGCACCTATATCATTGACATACTCTTTAAAGCTAGCACTTTCACTCCCAATCTCTAGATATATTTGCTGTCCAACAACCATATTGTTGATGAAAACAAATACAACGAATAAAGCGATATGTTTTAGAGTTTCTGACATCATTGCTTCCTTGATTTTAATAGTTTTTTTGTCATCCTATTTGAACCACTTTGAATGTGTAGTAGGTAGGTTCCAACACTATAATTGTACATAGGTACAAAGAGTGTATTTGTTGGATGTTGTTTTTTTGAAAAGAGGAGTTTTCCATTGATATCATAGATTTTAACGTAGACATCATACTTCGTTTGTTTCGAAAATTTAATGCGCACATGGTCTATAAATGGGTTTGGAGAAATAGTTAAGGAAAGGGACTCATCGATGTTATCTGTATCAGAATTAGGAATATGAATGTAGGTGCTATTTGTTAAAAAGCCTTGTTGTATCTGTATGTTGTCAAAATTTTTAGCACCAATCAATCCAGATTGCCCGATACTTTGCTGTATGTTGTAGGTTGCTATACTTTCAGTGGATCTCATGCTGCTTATCGATGTTATAGTAGCTCTTAATACCTGCTGGGAATAAGAGTTGAGTCCAATAGAAAGGGCTAGGAAGAAACAGATATTCCCTGCTAATTTTGACAGCTTGTGATATGGTAGTACAGAGTTCATTTTTAGGGCTATTGAAATACGTTTAATTCTATTGTAAAACTATTGCGTAAAATGGCTTTGGCTTTTGTATTTCGTTGAATAGTCATGAACTACAGCTGAAATACAATTGTTCGTTGATGTATAGTCATGGTGTGGTCTTGTTAAAAAGAAATGATGAGCCATTTTTTAAAAAAAAGGAGTGGTATTGATTGGATCATCTATTGGAAAGAATTTAATGCCATAGAGTGGCGCTGTATGAACATATAAGAACGCTGAAGAGTGCATTTTAAATGTTCGTTGGCTGTTGTGTTCTTTATTTTAAAAATAGCTAAGTTCAATGTGCTGCTTCTCTTTGAAAGTCATATCAGTTAAAAGAAAACATCAAAATGAAAACATACTTATGGGAAAGGCTGAAATGTATCTAGATGGAATGCGCACACACACACACAAATAGTATATCTAGCAATTAGATATTCATTTGATTCTTTGGGCATGGGATAGTATGAAAGACTCAATCATGCAAACCTACATATTCACAAAGATATCAAGGGAATAATGACAGATAAA
Organism: Polaribacter sp.; assembly: GCA_042094215.1. Taxonomy (GTDB): domain Bacteria; phylum Bacteroidota; class Bacteroidia; order Flavobacteriales; family Flavobacteriaceae; genus Polaribacter. The sequence continues at coordinate 2,046 of JBELDQ010000237.1, forward strand.
TGCTGCAATGTATCTTCTTATGGGGATAGAACAATATAAAAACTTAAGAAAAGGTACGCTATGTTGGGTTTTGTGAAGTCGTACAATCGTGTTTCGTTGGTGCTACAACGTATTGATTTCTGTTATTTATACGCAGTAAAGAATACCATGACATCTTCTGAGAGGATGCCCGCATTCTCGTCAGGACTCCTCCCTTCTGTTCCTATACTATATTTGACACTCAGTGTAAAACCATAGTCACTTGCAGCATGGGTATCAAAGGATGTAAGTGCGGCACTAAGAATCCCTAAATTTTGTCCTCTGTTGTTGGTGTATCTTAATCCGATACAATTTGAATCAGACGAATATCGTGTAATATTGGTAATTGAATTTCCGTGACCGCCTATAAAAATGACATGTTGAACAAAGCCAGAGACTTCATTAGTTCGTGCAAAACCTGTCATACTGCCTGATGTATTGTTAATGGTATTTGCATTCGAGGGATGTGAATTCCCATCATTCTCTTGGAGGTCTTCAATATTGGTATGTGCCACAAAGGTGATTTGTGAGGGCAGGAAGGGAAGACCTTTGATTGCTTTGCTAATCGTTGTGCTTGATGCTCCACTCGGAGCCTCAATTTTAAAAGATCCTGTATATACAGAACTACTTGCGTCAGGTTCATTGATAACATGCCAATTTGCACCATCATAGATTTTTGTAATGGAGCTCGTACTATCAATCCAGATGTCTCCTTCTATAGGAGTAATGGGTTCAGTTACAGTGACACTTACCCGATTGTTTCTTATTGTTTTTATGGTCCCTTTTTTATCTATGACTTCAACTGTTTGCGCAGTACTCGCGCTAACGAGTAAAAGAAAACAAAAAGTCAATTTTAAATAGGTATTCATTTTCTTCGGTATTTTTCAGTTGTTCAATGCTATGAAGGGGCTTATCTATAGAAGTTCATAAAGGAATCAAAATAGCTTTTCATTTCAATTTTCTTGTATTATTTGATGTACTGTATTTCAATAATATCGTTCGCATAAATGGGTAAATTTGTCTCATGATGTTTAATTGTTATTATATTTTCTGTGGCAATAAAGTCATCCGTATTTCTCAATTTAATACCGTTTCTATAGACAAATAGTTTGGCATATGTAGTTCCAGCAGTTAATGTTGGTAATCCATCTACAGTAATATTAAA
>JBELDQ010000238.1:0-3206 GCA_042094215.1 Polaribacter sp.
CCCTCTGATTAACAGTCAGATGCTCTAACCAACTGAGCTAAGGAGGAGTTTGCAGCACTATTCGTTTTGCGAGTGCAAATATATATCTTTTTGAAACACCACCAAACATTTTTTAAAAAAAATAAAGAAATTTTTCTTTTTTTTAAACCCGAAAAGAAAGGTTCATTTTTAGCAAAAGTTGTACTTTTGCCCTAGTTATATTCTTACACCCAAAGTATTATATCAATATATGGACAAATTTTCGTTCTTAAATGCAGCACACACAGGTTTTATTGCAGATTTATACGAGCAATATTTAAAAAACCCTGACGCAGTAGAACCAAGTTGGAGAAGTTTCTTTCAAGGCTATGATTTAGCCAATGAAAACTACTCCCTTACTGATGAAGAAGACGTTTCGGTTGAAGTCCCGGAAGAAGTACGCAAAGAATTTTTAGTTTTGGACTTAATAAATGGCTATCGAACACGTGGGCACTTATTTACCAAAACAAACCCTGTAAGAGAGAGACGGAAATACGCTCCAACATTAGACATTGAAAATTTCGGATTGAATCAATATGATTTAAAAACCGTTTTCAATGCAGGAGATATCTTAGGTATTGGACCAAAGTCGTTAGCAGAAATAATACAACATTTAGAAAACATCTATTGCAATTCTATCGGTGTTGAATACATGTATTTACGCAATCCAGAGGAGCTTAAATGGTGGCAAAACCGATTAAATAAAAACGATAATTTACCAAACTACACGGTAGATGCTAAAAAATACATCCTTCAAAAAGTAAATCAAGCTGTTGGCTTTGAGAGTTTTTTACAGACAAAGTATGTAGGTCAAAAACGTTTTTCCTTAGAAGGAGGAGAAGCTTTAATTCCAGGACTGAGTGTTTTGTTACGAGATGCAGCCGAGAAATACGGTGTAAAAGAATGTGTTCTTGGAATGGCACACAGAGGACGTTTAAACACCTTGGTAAACATCTTCAAAAAACCAGTCCGCGAACTATTTAACGAATTCGAAGGAAAAGACTTTGAAGATGAAAATCTAGACGGTGATGTAAAATATCACCTAGGATTAACATTGAGTAAGACCTACAAAAACGGGAATAGTATCAAAATGAACTTGGTACCAAACCCATCTCACCTAGAAACAGTAGATGGGGTAGTTGAAGGAATTGTTCGCGCTAAGATTGACAAAAAATACGATGGAGATGATGGGAAGATTTTACCTATTCTAGTCCACGGAGATGCCGCGATTGCAGGACAGGGAATTGTCTATGAGGTAATTCAAATGGCCCAATTAAACGGTTACAAAACCGGAGGTACTGTGCATGTTGTTGTAAACAATCAGGTTGGTTTTACCACCAACTATTTAGACGCTAGATCAAGCACCTATTGCACAGACATTGCAAAAGTAACCTTATCTCCAGTACTGCATGTAAACGCAGATGATGTGGAAGCTGTTTGTCATGCCATGGAACTAGCCATTGAGTTTAGAACAAAGTTCAAAAGAGATATTTTCATCGACCTTTTAGGGTATAGAAAATATGGACATAATGAAGGTGATGAACCTCGTTTTACACAGCCAAACTTATACAAGGCAATTGCCAAGCATAAAAATTTAAAAGATATTTATGCAGCTCAATTGCTCGCAGAAGGAACCATTACACAGGAGTATTTAACTGAAATCACTAGTGATTTTAAATCAATGTTAGGATCTGAATTTGATCAAGCTAAAGAAGACAGTACTTCTAAGGTAAGAGAATTTATGCCAACAACATGGAAAGACTTTACACGTCAAGGGAAAGACGCCATGCTCAATGCTATTGATACTACCTATAGCACAGATAAATTAAAAAACATTGCAAAAATAGTCTCTACCACTCCAGAAGGAGTAAAATTTGTTAGAAAAGCAGAACGAATTTTGAAAGGAAGGGCTACCATGGTTTTTGAGAACAATGCGCTTGATTGGGGAATGGCAGAAACCTTAGCCTACGGATCTTTGCTTGAAGAAGGATTTAATATTCGTATTTCTGGACAGGATGTAGAGCGTGGAACCTTCTCTCATAGACATGCTATTTTGCGTGATGAAAATTCTGAAGAACGTATTAACCTGCTCAACACCAACCCAAATAATACGGGTGAGATGTCTATCTTCAATTCGCACTTATCTGAATATGGTGTTTTAGGTTTTGATTATGGATACGCCATGGCATACCCAAATAGCCTGACTATCTGGGAAGCACAATTTGGAGATTTCTCTAACGGAGCACAAATTATGTTTGATCAGTACATTTCTGCTGCAGAAGACAAATGGAAATTACAAAACGGACTCGTTGTTCTGCTACCTCACGGATATGAGGGACAAGGTTCTGAGCACTCATCTGCAAGAATAGAACGCTACTTACAATTGTGTGCTGTAGACAATATGACTGTTGCAAATTGTACAACGCCTGCCAATATTTATCACTTATTTCGTCGTCAGATGAAACGTGATTTTAGAAAACCTTTAATTGTATTTACTCCAAAAAGTTTATTGCGTCATCCGAAAGCAATTAATACCATTGAAGATTTAGCAACAGGCGGGTTCCAAGAAGTTATTGACGATAGCATTGCTGACAAATCAAAAGTAAAAAAAGTAGTTTTTTGTATGGGTAAATTCTATTATGATTTACTAGCAGAAAGAGAAGAAAATAAAAGAGAAGATATTGCACTGGTAAGAATCGAGCAATTATTTCCTTTACACGAAGCACAATTAGACACAATCGTGGCAGGGTATCCAAATGCTAAACGATTTGTATGGGCGCAAGAAGAACCAAAAAACATGGGTGCTTGGAGCTATATGCTAGAGCGATTCCCAAAGTTGAGACTAGAGGTAGCTTCTAGAGAATACCATGCAGTTCCTGCTGCTGGTTCTAGTGCACGATTTAAAAAGAGACATCAAAAAGTAATAGCCAAAGTTTTTGATTAAAAATAATAGAAATTCAGAGAAAATAAAATTTAGTACTCATGATTTTAGAAATGAAAGTTCCTTCTCCGGGGGAATCAATTACAGAAGTAGAAATTGCAACTTGGTTAGTTGAAGATGGAGACTATGTAGAAAAAGATCAACCCATTGCAGAAGTAGATTCTGATAAAGCAACGTTAGAATTACCTGCTGAAGAAAGTGGAATCATTACATTAAAGGCTGAAGAGGGAGATGCTGTTGCCGTTGG
>JBELDQ010000239.1:0-3200 GCA_042094215.1 Polaribacter sp.
TGAAGCTGAATGCTGCTTCTGAGATGCTTCCTTTAAGCAATCCAAATTGGGGAAATATACACCCATTTGCACCAATAGACCAAGCGAAAGGATACCAAGAAGTACTCGCCAATTTAGAACAGCAACTAAACGTAGTTACTGGTTTTGCAGGCACTTCTTTACAACCAAACTCTGGCGCTCAGGGGGAGTTTGCAGGATTAATGACCATACGCGCATACCACCAAGCAAACGGAGATCACCATAGAAATATTTGTATCATTCCGGCTTCTGCTCATGGTACAAACCCAGCTTCTGCTGTGATGGCAGGAATGAAAGTTGTGGTGACAAAAACAGACGAACGAGGAAATATTGATGTAGCCGATTTACGTGAGAAAGCAACCTTACACAAAGAAAATCTCTCAGCACTAATGGTTACCTACCCTTCTACACATGGTGTTTACGAAAAGGCTATTAAAGAAATTACACAAATTATTCACGATAATGGCGGACAGGTATACATGGATGGTGCCAATATGAATGCCCAAGTAGGACTCACAAACCCTGCAACAATTGGTGCAGATGTATGTCACTTAAACTTGCATAAAACATTTGCAATTCCGCATGGTGGCGGTGGACCTGGAGTTGGACCTATCTGTGTCGCTCCACAATTGGTCCCTTTTTTACCAAGCAACCCAATTATTGAAACTGGAGGCAGCCATGCCATTACAGCAATCTCTGCAGCACCCTGGGGCTCTGCACTGGCCTGTTTAATCTCTTATGGCTATATTACTATGCTTGGAGCAAAAGGACTGACAGATGCTACTGAAAACGCTATCTTAAACGCAAACTACATTAAAGAGCGCTTAGACGGACATTATGACACTTTATATACAGGAGAAATGAATCGTGCAGCACATGAAATGATTTTAGACTGTAGAGAATTTAAACACAACGGTATTGAGGTAGTTGACATCGCAAAACGCTTAATGGATTATGGATTCCATGCCCCAACAGTTTCTTTTCCTGTTGCTGGAACTATTATGATTGAACCAACAGAATCTGAAAGCATTGCAGAATTAGATCGTTTTTGTGAAGCTCTTATTGCTATTAGACAAGAAATTGCTGAGGCAACTAAAGAAGACGTCAACAACCCTTTAAAGAATGCTCCTCACACACAAGAAATGCTAACTGCAGACGAGTGGACACTTCCATACACGAGAAAACAAGCAGCTTTTCCACTCGCATATATCGCTGATAATAAATTTTGGCCAACTGTAAGACGTGTAGATGATGCATTTGGAGATAGAAACTTGATTTGTTCATGTAATCCAATTGAAGACTACGTCTAAAACACAAATACAACTGCTTTTTATAAAACCGCTTCAATTTTGAAGCGGTTTTTTCATGCGCCGACCTTCCTTAGATAATAAAATACTTAAAAGAACACTCTTGCGAAAATGTTTCATGCTATAGCACAACTAATGCCGAGCACATAAAAGGAAACCTCTTAAAAAAAGAAGAACATACAGCTACAACACATCTGCTAGATCCGTATTTATGAAGGTTCAAAAGATACCGAACTCGAAATTATTCCTAGAAGTACTGCTTAAGAACATGCATAGCCGACAATTTTTCTAAAAAAAATAAACTTAACAAAAAAACAACCTAAACAAACACCAAGTAATAGCTAATAAAAAAGATAATTCATAGTTTTGCCGACTTTAAAACAAAAATTAAGAAATAATGGCTACCGCTTTACATCCAACAGATAAAAATCGACTTAACGAACTTGAACGCAAACTACAAGTTGCCAGAGACACGTTCCTTGGATATCCTGTTTCCAAAGATTTTGACTATAGTGAAATTAATAATTTCTTTAAATACCCAATTAACAATCTGGGAGATCCATTTGAAAATGGCACCTATAAAGTGCAAACACACGAGATGGAAAAAGAAGTTATTGCGTTCTTCGCCAAAATGTATCGTGCCAACCCAAGAGACTATTGGGGCTATGTCACAAATGGAGGATCAGAAAGCAATTTATATGGTTTGTATTTAGCCTGAGAGCTATATCCAAAAGGTATTGTATACTATTCGGAGTCTACACATTACAGTATTCGAAAAAACATTCACTTACTCAATATACCAAGTATTGTTATTCGTTCTCAAGAAAATGGAGAAATTGACTATGATGATTTAGAAAGTACACTTCAAATGAATCGTCACAAACCTGCAATTATGCTCGCAACTTTTGGCACAACCATGAAAGAAGCCAAAGATGATGTTTCTAAAATAAAAGGAATCTTTAAAAATTTGGCCATTCAGGACCACTATATTCACTGTGATGCTGCTTTATCTGGATCCTTCGCCGCCTTTATAGAACCGCGACTTCCTTTTGATTTTAAAGACGGAGCAGACAGTATTTCTATAAGCGGACATAAATTTATAGGCTGCCCAATGCCTACAGGAGTTTTAATTGCAAAACGTTCTAACCGAGATCGCATCGCAAAAGGCATCTCATATATCGGTTCACTAGACACCACAATTACAGGCTCTAGAAATGGACATGCACCACTCTTCTTGTGGTACGCATTAAAAACGCTAGGTATTGAAGGCTTACAAGAACGTTACAAACACAGTTTAGAAACTGCTATCTATTGTGAGCAACAATTGAATGCTATTGGAATTGATGCCTGGAGAAACCCCAATTCGATTACTGTAGTATTGCCTAAAACATCCAAAACAATCAAAGACAAATGGCAATTGGCTACTGAGGGAAACATTGCGCATGTCATCTGCATGCCAAACGTTTCTAAAAAACAAATCGATGCATTTGTTCATGATTTAAAACACTGCACAGCACCAGTTGTGTCTGAAGATTCTTTTGACTACGCATTGCATTAACAAAAAAAAGCCTCGACAATGTCGAGGCTTTTTCTAAATATAATTAACATTCCAAGAAAATTATTTCTTGAATTTTGCGTATTTGCTTTTGAACTTATCGATACGACCTGCAGCATCGATTAATTTAGACTTACCAGTGTAAAACGGGTGAGACGTTCTAGAGATTTCCAATTTAATTAATGGATAATCAACACCATCAACATCTAAAGTTTCTTTTGTATCAGCAGTAGATTTTGTTAAAAAAACATCTCCGTTAGACATGTCTTTAAATGCTACCATTCTATAATTTTCTGGGTGTATACCTTTTTTCATCTTAC
>JBELDQ010000240.1:0-3188 GCA_042094215.1 Polaribacter sp.
GTGGAGTCCTACGAAAAATTAAGTTTTAAATCCCTTTGCTCTAAGTTCTATGTTTTTTACATGGGGTAGCCTACTCTTTTGAATTTCTAAAACTCTTTTTCGAATAGGTTGGCTAAGCGTCTAAAAAAGCGACTTCTTCAAAGATGGTGGCAGTGAGCAAATGCATCTACTTTTAGCAATTTTATAAAACATACATGATTAAATAAGTCCATATGCTCTGTTTTGGATTTGCAATGCTGCTGTTAAATAGTGTTAAAAGTGAGATTCTTGTACTACTGACATCTTATTTTTGTTTTAGATTGTGCTCATGTGCTACTATTGTTAAAGAAATCATAAAAAGAACGAAAATTAAAAATTCGGTTTAAACCTTCTTCTTTTTTTGGAGTCCATGGATAGCGATGTCTCGCAGTTTGAAAAAATAAAGAATAAAAAACGAAAATTGAAATGAATAGAGTATCTATCACCAAGCTACTAACTTTTGCAATGCTTTTATCAACTACGATTTCTAAGGCACAACATATTTCCGGACAGGTAGTAGATGAAGACAAACAGCCTCTTGAGTTTGCCTCAATCGCTGTCTTAAACCCTGCAGATTCTACCCTGGTAAGTTATGCAAGTACAGACATAAAAGGAAACTTTAAGGTGGATGCTATTTCTAACGGGAAACGACTTTTTCAAATCAATTTAATAGGATTTCAGGTCTATCAAAAAACGCTAGATTTTGTAGGAAGCTCTTTAAATTATGGGACCATTGTTTTAAAGGAACAAGCCAATGTTTTAGATGAGGTAAGCATTACAGCAGTAATTCCTATTTCAATTAAGAAAGACACCATGGCTTTTAATACAAAGGCATTTAAGGTACGCGTAGATGACAATGTGGAAGACTTGCTAAAGAAATTACCTGGTTTGGAAGTAGATGCCAACGGTAAAGTGAAAGCGCAGGGAGAAGATGTGTCTAAAGTATACGTAGATGGGAAAGAGTTTTTTGGAGGAGACCCAGCGGTGGCTCTGAAAAATCTAACTGCCGATGCGATTAAAAAAGTAGAAGTAGTAGATGAAAAAACAGATAAAGCGCGTGTGAGTGGAGTGGATGATTCAGAACGAGCTAAGGTGATCAATTTAGTCTTGAAAGATGATAAGAAGGTAAGTGATTTCGGAAAGTTTCAAGGAGGGTATGGGACAGACAATCGGTATTTAACAAGTGCAAGCTATAATCGGTTTTCTCCCAAGGTGCAAGCCTCAGTTATTGGTAAATATAACAATGTCAATACCACAGGTTCTGACATCTCAGAAATCATGTCTTTTGGAGGCGGTTCTGGCGGTTTTAGTATTTCGAGAGGTGGCGCAGGAGGCGGTTCTTCTGGTTTTATTACAACGGGTATCGGAGGTATTAATCTTGGAGTTGAATTAAAAAAGAAACAGAATTTAAATACGGACTATTTTTACAACTACAACAATAACAACTCTGGAAATGTAGTTACCAAGAGAACAGAATTTATCGGAACAGAGAAGTTGTATTCTGAAAGTGAGAGTAAGAGTGGGAGTACCACGAAGTCTCATCGTGCAAATGTTAGTTTTATAGATCGATCAGATGCCTTGCAATATATTTCGGTAAGAGGGAGGTTTCGTGCCAGTGCAACAGATGGAAATAGCGCAAGTACTTTTGAAGGATTTGATGCAAGCAACGTTAAGGATGTTGAAAACACGAGTACTTCGAATAGCAAAAATGACCGCAATAGCGGTGCTATAAGCTTAGACTATAACAAAAGATTTAAGGAGTCTTCAAAACGCAGTATAGAGATTGAATTGGATGTCGATTTTTCGAACAGTACTAGTTTTAGTGGCAATAGTGCCACCAAAGTATATACCGATGCATTGAGGCCAACAGAGGTGACCTCTAGTTTAAAAGAGCAGGAAGATAAAGACAGTGAAGTTGCTCTTGAAATTGAATATACTGAACCTATTAATGACAAAAATTATATTGAATTTGGTGCCGGGGTTACACGTGCCAATAAAGATCAATTTACAGATCAATCGCAACTACTAAACGGAACAACAAATACAGCATCTACCTTTACGGCAGATTTGTTTGAAGACAGAACAACAACTTATGGATCTATAGATTACCGCTTCGATAATAAGAAGACCTCTTTGCGCATTGGAACGGACTTTCAAGAACAAATACAAGATTTTGGATTGGTTGATGGTGCTGAATTTAATAAGAAATATACAAGTGTGAACCCATCTGTTCGATTTAGATACCGTCCTAAAAAAGGAAGTTGGATGTTTGTAAGGTATCGAAATACATTAGAGCTTCCAAGTTTAGCGAACCTATCTCCAGTCGTGAATAACTTCAATCCTTTGTTTATTCGACAAGGAAATCAGAATTTATCACCTGAAAAAAGACACTCAATCTTTGGTATGTATGGGAACTACAATTTTGTAACGGGATTCAGTTTTTATGCGCGTGTGAGTTATGATTCTGCAAATGACGCTATTGTTAATACAGAAGACACAGACATTGCTACAAGAGTTAGAACGAGCAGTTTTATTAACCTAGGAACTAGAAACAGTTTTAGTGGAAGTGTGAGTTTAGGAAATCGTCTGAAGAAATTAGGTATTCGATACAATTTGGGTCTTAATTACGGAGTCAGCAATTACCAATCTGTTATTAACACCGTGAACAATAAAACCAATGCAAAGAATAGCGGGATTAGAATGTCCTTAGAAAACAATAAAAAGGACTTTATCGACATGGCAATTGGAGCTAATTTTAATCAGAATCTCACCTCATTCTCTGGGGCAACAGAAGATAGAAAATTTGTTCAACAGTCGTATTTTGTAAAGTCAGATTGGAACATTACAAAGTCATTTAACCTCACAACACAGTTCAAATATGATGTGTATAGAGATGATAATTTTGATACAGATCAAGCAGTACCTATTTGGAATGCTTCCGTTTCCTATGCTTTTTTAAAGTCGAAAGCTATGAACATAAAATTGACAGCTTTGGATATGTTAAATAAAAATGTTGGATTTACCAGAAGTGGTTCCGATAATTATTTCCAAGAAACCACAAGAGATGTTTTAGGGACCTACTATATGTTAAGTTTAACGTATACACTTAATGGGAACAAAGGGCCTAAAAGGTCTTCTGGAAGAAGAAGTAGAAGATGGAGAGGATAATC
>JBELDQ010000241.1:0-3184 GCA_042094215.1 Polaribacter sp.
GGATTAACTGCAGGAAGAAAAGATAGCAATTCAGCCTTGTTCCCATATTATACAGATGATAAACTGGTAGAATCTGCTGATATCACAGGAACAAAAACCTTGCTGAGAGTTCAAAAGCTCGACAAAGAATATCTATGGGAACCATTTTCTGATGTGTATGTAGGCGTGTATGAGATTAGCAGAAATGTCTATAAAAACAGTATTGGAAACAAAGTAATTTTTAAAGAAATAAATCACGATTTACAGGTAACCTATTCCTATGAATGGAATTCGAGTGACCAGTATGGATTTGTAAAGAAAGCGACGCTTACCAATATGGCTAATGAGCATAGGACAATTCATGTTCTCGATGGTCTGCAAAATATACTGCCCTTTGGTGTTGGAGAGGATTTACAAAAAGCAAGTAGCAATTTAGTAGATGCCTACAAACGAAGTGAATTACTCTCAGAGACCGGTGTTGGAATGTATGCATTGAGTGCAATTATTGTAGACAAGGCAGAACCTAGTGAAGCATTGAAAACAAATGTGGTATGGTCTACAGGTCTTTCCAAGCCTATCTATTTAGCCTCTTCTTTGCAGCTAGCAAATTTTAGAAGAGGACGTAAACTTACTTCAGAGTCTGATGTAAAAGCAGAGAAAGGCGCCTATTTTGTCAATTTCAAACAAGAGTTAAAAGCGAATGAAAACAAACAATGGCATATCGTAGCCAATGTAAATCAATCTGTTTCTGATATTGTTGCGTTGAATGAAATGATAAAGAGAGATGCAGATTTAGCGACTATTTTGGCGCAAGATATCGACGCAGGAACCAATCATTTACTCCAGTTAGTAGCGGCTGCAGATGGTCTTCAATTCACAGCAGATACTAGAAGAAATTCAAGACATTTCTCAAACACCATGTTCAATAGTATGCGTGGTGGTATTTTTGATGACAATTACAACATCGAAAAGGCTGATTTTGTAAGCTATATGGGGAATGCCAATAAAAAAGTGTTTAAAAAGAAGTCAGATATACTCAATGATTTACCATCAGTTTTTGATGTGAAATATTTGAAAAAGTTGGCTTTATCAGATGAAGATGCTAACTTTAAACGTCTTTGTTTTGAATACCTACCATTAAAATTTAGCAGAAGGCATGGAGATCCGAGTAGACCTTGGAATAAATTTTCGATCAACACCAAGAGTGAAGATGGTTCTAAAATATTAGACTATGAAGGCAATTGGAGAGACATTTTTCAGAATTGGGAGGCACTAGCACATGCGTATCCTGAGTTCATTGAAGGAATGATTCATAAATTTTTGAATGCAACCACATTCGATGGATACAACCCATATAGAGTAACCAAAGGCGGTTTTGATTGGGAAACCATAGAGCCAGACAATCCATGGTCTTATATTGGGTATTGGGGAGATCATCAGATTATTTATTTATTGAAATTCCTAGAGTTTATAGAGTCACATGACCCAGGCAAACTAGAGCGCTATTTTACCGAAAATATATTTGTGTATGCCAATGTTCCCTATCGTATAAAAAGCTATCAAGACATCTTACAGAACCCAAAGGATACTATTGATTTTGATCACAAAAATCAAGAGTTTATAGAGCAGAGGAGAAATGAAATTGGAGCAGATGGTGCTTTGCTGAGAGATCAAAATTTCTTTATTTGTAAAGTAAATTTTGTTGAAAAACTATTGGCGACTACCTTATCAAAAATGTCAAACTTTATACCTGAAGCCGGTATATGGATGAATACGCAACGACCAGAATGGAACGACGCAAACAATGCATTGGTAGGGAACGGCGTATCGATGGTAACGCTCTACTACTTGAGAAGGTTTTTTAGTTTCTTTCAAGATATTTTGGAGCAATCAAATACGGCGACATACGAGATTTCGGAAGAACTAGTAGCATTCTTTAACGCTGTTGTAAAAGCCCTTACATCAAATAAAGAAGTATTAGAAGGGGCTATCTCAGATACCGATAGAAAAAGTATTATGGATGCATTGGGGACTGCAGGGAGTGCCTTTAGAGATACCATTTATAACAAGCGCTTCTCTGGACATCAAGAGAACGTTTCGAAACAAGAGGTGCTAGCATTTATTGAAATTTCTCTGCAATTTATAGAGCATTCCATAAAAGCGAACAAAAGAGCAGACGCGTTATACCATGCTTATAATTTAATGACACTAAGCAATGATAAAGAAGTAACTGTGTCTCATTTATCAGAGATGTTAGAAGGGCAGGTAGCTGTGCTAAGCTCCGGATACCTGACAGCAAAAGAGAGTCTAACGGTGTTAGATAGTTTAAAGTCAAGTGCACTTTTCAGACCAGATCAATACAGTTATATTTTATATCCGAATAAAGAGTTGCCAGGTTTTCTCGACCGAAATAATATACCAAAAAAAGATGTTACGAAGTCCCTACTCTTACAGGAACTACTGGCAAATGGAAATACCCAAATAATAGCCCAAGACTGTCTTGGGAATTATCATTTCAATGGTAATTTCAACAATGTAGAGAGCCTTCGAAATGCAGTTCAAGAACTACCTTCTCAATATGAATTACTAGTAACACAAGAAGCTGAGCTATTGGATCAAATTTTTGAGTCTATTTTTAATCACAAAGCCTTTACAGGAAGATCAGGAACGTTCTATGGCTATGAAGGTTTAGGGTCTATTTATTGGCATATGGTTTCGAAGTTACAGCTTGCCGTACAAGAAATAACCTTACAAGCGGTAGCAAAAAATGAAGATGCAGCGCTAATAGGGCGTCTCTTTGATCATTATTTCGAAATTAATCAAGGAATTGGTGCCCATAAATCACCGAAAGAATATGGTGGTTTTTCAACCGACCCGTATTCACATACACCATTTACCAAAGGTGTTCAGCAACCGGGAATGACAGGTCAAGTGAAAGAAGATATGCTTAGCAGATTTGGAGAGTTAGGAGTACTTGTAGAAAATGGAGAAATCTGTTTTAACCCAAAGCTACTTCGTATTGAAGAATTTTTAAAAGAAGAGAAACAATTCACATATGTCGCTGTAAATGGAATCTTTAAAACAATGTCTTTAAAGAAAGATATGTTGGCTTTTACCTATTGTCAAGTGCCAATTATCTATGAGATCTCAGACAAAGAAGTTATAGAAGTACAACATACAAATAAAACAGTGACAACCCTACATG
>JBELDQ010000242.1:0-3157 GCA_042094215.1 Polaribacter sp.
ATGATTTTTAGAATTGTGAATTCATTAATGACCATCATACCACTAGGAATTATTACTTGGGTTTTGTATTTACTATTCAAACAAACCTTTGCAAAATATGCCATGGCAAACATTGTACTCGCCATCAGTTTTGTAATTGTTTGGGCGATTGCTATTTGGATGCTTGTAGATCAGTTTCAAGATGAAAATCTAGAGGTTCCTGCCTCTTGGTTTAGTGTCTTAAACTCGCTATTTATTATTACACTAGCCCCTTTATTTTCAAAGTGGTGGGAATCTAAATACAACCCATCTGCCAATATGAAGTACGGTATTGGAATGGCGCTACTAGGATTAGGAATGGCCTGTGTTGCTTTTGGTGCAATGGGTATTGATCCGGGCGCAAAAACAGCATCTGTGAGTATGATCTGGCTGGTATTGGTCTACTTATTCCACACCATGGGAGAATTGTGTATTTCACCGGTAGGCTTGTCATATGTGAGTAAACTAGTTCCTGCAAGAATGATTGCTTTTATGTTTGGTGTATGGTATTTAGCCATTGCCATCGGTATGAAAGGAGCAGGTGTCTTTGGAGAGAATATTGATAAAATTGCAGACGAGAATGGGATCAGCTACTTCTTTTGGATTCTCACCATCATTTCTGTAGCTATGGCCGTTGTTTCAATTCTATTTGAACCGATTATTAAGAAATTAATGCATGGCGTGCGTTAATAATAGCATTTATATTATTTTAAAAAAGCACCATTTTTGGTGCTTTTTTATTTTGTAATTTTGTACAATCACAACTGAGAATATACACATGAAAAAACTCATCACAATCACACTACTAATCGCTTTTTCGTTTGTTGCATATGCCCAAGAAAAAGTAGCATGGATTTCTTTTGATGAAGCCATAGAGCGAAACAAAACCAATCCGAAACCCTTTTTAGTAGATATCTATACAGATTGGTGCGGCTGGTGTAAAAAAATGGATAGAGAAACCTATGCAAATCCTGTCATTGCTGCATCTATTAACAAAAATTACCACGCTGTAAAAATGGATGGAGAAGGAAAAGAACCCATCACCTATAAAGACTATACATTTAAATACAAATCTCAAGGAAGATCTGGATACCACGAGTTTCCTGCATTGCTTATGAATGGAAAACTCAGCTACCCAACTACTGTTGTGCTCAATGCAGAAGAAAAACTACTAGATAGAATACCTGGCTATTTAGATGCGAGAAAAATGGAAATGATCTTGGCGTATTTCTTAGAAAAAGACAGAAAAACCAAAAGTTGGGGACAATTCTCGAAACAGTTTAAAAGTAAAATTGAACAATAAATCATTCTAAAACCACAGCACCTGTTTCTTGTGTATAGACAAATGGAATGTTCTTTTTTAAGGCAATGTCTTTCCAGCGAAAAACGAGACTTTTATAGTTTGATGCATCTGCAATGACTCGCTTTGGACGCATGCGCTCAATCAATCTTTCTAAATTAACTTTAGGCGAAGACCTCAATAAAACAGTAGGACTTTCAACACCATCAATGGCATAAACACCAAGGCTATCCACAATCAAAAGCGCCCCTTTCTGAAGAGGTATCAGATTAGGAATTTCCTGTTGAAATTTAACAGCAATAACCTTCATCCCAATCTGATAATCTTTTACAAGTTGGAGCTTCTGTGCAGCAAGCGTATCTAAGGTGTGATATACATGAAGATACCCTCCTCTATTTTCTCCAACGAGTGTATGTCTGCTTTTATTAAATACAATTACTTCGTTGCTATTTGCAGTAGTATTCTTCTCATACAAGAGACACAACTGCAGCAATAAGACCGATAGTAAAAAGTACATCCACCTTTTAAAAGAGCCTTTTTCTAGAAGATACATACCAAGAAATAAAGAAAGATACGCAGCAATTAACAACAATCCTGAGAATGAAATCTCTGTTATTAGAAATGATTCATGCATGGCAATCCACTCAACAAAATCATTCATTAAGCCAATAACACCAGTATACAGAGACACCAACCATGTTGGAAGCAAATTGCACAGCGACAGCACAACACATGCAATTCCTCCAATTAGAATGGCAGCTATACAAGGAACAATAACCAAATTTGACAACATAAACAAGCCCGGGAATTGATGAAAATAAAACAGACTGATGGGTAAAACTCCTATTTGAGCCGCCATGGAAACCGTAAATAATTGCCAAAAGAAAGCGACTATTTTCAACTTAGGTTTCCACAAAAGAGCAAACTTAGGTTGTAGGATTACAATACTAAAGACCGCTAAGTAACTCAGCTGGAAACCAACATCAAACAAAAACAATGGCTTTACAAGTAGCAATACAAACATCGATGTTATTAAAGAATGTATTACCAGCGCTTTTCGCTTGGCTGTCATGGCCACAGCAACGGCAGAAAACATGGCAACTGCTCTCACAACAGAGGCAGACAAGCCAGCAATAAAAGCAAAACCCCACAACAGCAGAAGTATAAACATCAATTTCAAGAACTTCCCTTTCCGCAATCTTTCAAGTGGTTGAAGTACCGTAGACAAGATCCATAGGATAACACCGACATGCAAGCCAGAAACAGCCAAAATATGAATGGCTCCCGCCTGGGTATAGGCTTGCAATAAGGAGTTAGAAACAGCACTTCGCTCGCCCAAAACCAAAGCTTTTATCACGGCTAATTCATCCCCTGCAAAACCATTCAAGCGCAACTTCTCCTCTACAACATGTCGCAGGTGGGCTGCTCTTGAATCTATTGTTTCTTGGTTAGCTTCTTTACGGATGTACGGTGCACCTCTCAAAAACACTTGATGATGTACCCCTTGTTTTGCTAGATAAGCCTTGTAATTAAATTGAAATGGATTTTTGGGAGCTTTAATGGGAACAATAGCAGATTTAAAGTAGAGAAAATCATTCAAACTAATGCGATTGGTGCTCTTATGTTTTGCAATATTCAGCAACAGACTCCCGCGTGTTTCTGAACCCCCTACGCGAACAACCTCTCCAATGTACTTATAATCATATAAGGTTTCCTTCAAGATTTTCACAACCCTAAAAGTGATACATGCGTCAGATACACTGTACATAGCGTAGTTGTTTTTTTTAGTACGTATGTCTTGTACAAAAAGAAGATACATCCCAACAAAAACGAACAGCA
>JBELDQ010000243.1:0-3146 GCA_042094215.1 Polaribacter sp.
ATGACGGTTCTCATCAATCCACTTTTTAAAATTTAAAGGCGATACTAATTTACTCATTTCAATTCTATTTTTGTTGTACTCAAAACATACGTGTCAACTGGCAGGCATCTTATTCAAAAAAAGAAGA
Source organism: Polaribacter sp. (assembly GCA_042094215.1). GTDB lineage: Bacteria > Bacteroidota > Bacteroidia > Flavobacteriales > Flavobacteriaceae > Polaribacter. The sequence continues at coordinate 128 of JBELDQ010000243.1, forward strand.
CACCTCATCACTGACACAGACCTTGAAATACCCGTTTGTACATCTCTAAAAATCCTACAAAGATTTTGTTCTACCTCCATCAACAGGAACATTAATTCCATTGATAAAGCTTGCTTTTTCACTGGCTAAAAATACAACTGCACTCGCAATCTCTTCTGGCTTGGCAAAGCGTTTAGCAGGTGAAGCATTCATCATGTTTTTAGAAACTTCAGCCACAGACAATCCTGTTTTATTTGCTTTGTTGTTGATGATTTCATTCAAACGCTCTGTTGCTGTTGCTCCTGGTAAAACATTGTTCACTGTAATACCAAACTGTCCTAATTCATTTGCTAAGGTTTTCGACCAACTTGCCACAGCTCCACGAATGGTATTTGAAACGCCCAATCCATCTAGAGGTTGTTTTACGGAAGTAGAAATTACATTGATAATTCTTCCATAACCTTCAGATTTCATAAAAGGCACCAAGGCCTGAGTCAATACATGGTTGCATTTTAAATGCTGTGTAAAAGCTAACTCAAAAGCTTCCAATGAAGCATCAAAAACAGGACCTCCTGCAGGTCCTCCTGTATTATTCACTAAAATATGAAAATCTAAACGACTTTCTTCAATTGTTGATTTTAATTGAGACGGATTCGAAAAATCAGCCACAATATAGCGATGTTTTTGATTCGTATTTGGCAATGCTGCTACAACGTCTTTTAACTTCTCTTCATTACGTGCAACTAAGGTTACATTTACTCCTTCAGATGCCAACGCTATTGCTGAAGCTTTTCCGATTCCTTGGGTACTTCCGCAGACCAAGGCATTTTTCCCATTGATATTTAAGTTCATACGCTCTATTCTCCTTCGCAAGGAGCTCTTTTAATTTATAACTCTATTTTTTTTACTATTCAGCTAGCTTTCGCAAGAATAGCAACTAATATTTAATACATATATTTTTAGGCTCTGTAAAAAAGCGCAAGGCTTCAAAACCACCTTCTCTGCCAACTCCAGATGCTTTAGTACCTCCGAAAGGAGTCCTCAAATCGCGCAACATCCAAGTATTTACCCAAACAATACCTGTTTGTAATTGTTGAGAAAACTGCATTGTTCTATTGAGATTATTTGTCCATAGTGTTGCAGACAAACCATACGAAACATCGTTTGCTAGTGCCAACGCCTCGGCAGCTGTTTTGAAGGACATAATGGTAACCACAGGTCCGAAAACTTCTTCTTGATTAATGCGACAGTTATTCGTTTTTACCTCTATAACGGTTGGCTGTAGGTAATAGCCATTCTCATAATTTGGGACAGTTACCTCAAGACCACCAACTAAAACTTTACCGCCTTCATCTTCTGCTATTTTTATATAAGAAGCTACCTTTTCTAGATGTGGCTTCGATACCAATGCTCCAATAGTTGTTGTTGCCTCTGATGGATGCCCAACTTTTAACTGCTTTACTTTCTGTATAAAATCAACTTTGAATTGTTCATAGATCGTTTCCTCTACAAAAATTCTACTTCCACACAAGCAAATTTGACCTTGATTCGCAAAAGAAGACCGAACTGTAGTTTCTAGCATGGTATCATAGTCACAATCTGCAAAAATGATATTCGGATTTTTACCTCCTAGTTCTAGTGATAACTTTTTAAACATTGGTGCTGCCACACCAGCAATGTGTGCTCCTGTTGCGGTACCACCTGTAAACGAAATTGCCTTAATGTAAGGGTGCGCTACGATGGCCTGACCAGCAGTCGCCCCCAATCCATGCACCATATTCAAAACGCCTTTTGGCAGCCCTGCTTCCGAACAAATCTCTCCTAATAAGAAAGCAGTCATTGGTGTAATTTCACTTGGCTTGGCAACCACACAATTTCCTGCTGCTATTGCGGGTGCAATTTTCCATGTAAATAAATACAACGGCAAGTTCCATGGAGAAATACAACCAACTACACCAATAGGTTGACGCAGTGTGAAATTTACGGCATCCAAGCCCGCACTTTCATGTGACTCAGAAGCAAATTGCGTAATTGCATTACCGAAAAAACGGAAATTACTAGCAGCTCTAGGAATGTCTATCTGAGTAGCCAAGCTCAATGGCTTTCCATTGTCTTTAGATTCTGCAGCTGCAAAACGCTCTAGGTTACTTTCTAACAGCTCAGAAATCTTCATTAAAATCCTACTTCTTTCTTCTAAAGTTGTTTTTGACCAATGTGGAAAAGCATCTTTAGCAGCTTCATATGCCAAATCGACATCTTCTGAAGTTGAATTCGGAATTTGACCATAGACCTCTCCGGAGGATGGATTGTAATTATCTAGTGTATCTCCGTGTATTGGAGCTACAAAGTTGCCATTGATGTAATTTTGAATATTCATTTAACTTTTCTTGTAAGCTGTCACCTTAATTTCAACTACCAAATCTGGATGTGGTAATTGATGCACAGCTACGGTTGTTCGTGTTGGCCCTGTTGCTTTGTCAAAAAACTCAGCATATGCCTTATTATACCCTGCAAAGTCATTCATATTGACCAAAAATGTTGATACATCTACCACATCTTTTATACTTGCCCCTACCTTTTGCAGGTTCTTGTCTATATTTTGCAATACTTCTCTAGTTTGCGTTTCAATATTTAAATATTTTGTACCCATTTCATCAATAATATCAACTCCTGCAATACTATTGTCTGGTCTACGCGAACTTGTTCCCGACACAAATATAAAGTCTCCCACTACTTTTACATGTGGATATGCGCCTCTTGGTGTTACTTTTTTTTCTTCCATATGATGTATAGGTCAATCGCAGTGAAGACCTTTTTTTATGTTTGCTTACTACCTCTTAACTGCACTCGAGGCATTCTATTATTGATATATAGTTTTAATTACTCACTCAACAAGTAATTATCCTTTCTTTTTTACAGGCCAGCTATTTTATCTTCTTGTAAAATGGCCCTGGTTTGTTTTTGCACCTTGTTCAATATTATTTTCAACTCTTCTTTGGTCATTTCCATAGAGGTTGAAATATCTTTATCAGCAATCATA
>JBELDQ010000244.1:0-3143 GCA_042094215.1 Polaribacter sp.
ACTGCTCTTTTCTTGGTAGGATCTCCAAATTCTTGGGACAATAGCACTGCTCTTGCTTTTACAAAAATAGCTGAAGGCCTTTTTGAACTTTCAACAACACTCTCTGACTCAGATGAATTTAAGTTCTTACCTGTTCAAGGTTCTTGGGACAACGACTGGGGAGAAAGTCAGAAACATCCAGGAATGCTAGTAAGAGATGATGAAAAGAATGTAAAATCACCAGGAAATGGAACCTATACCATTACTGTCGATTTTAACAAAGGGACCGTTACGGTACTGTAATTATTTGAATCCCAACAAAAGGCTACATACTACAACTATGTAGCCTTTGTTTATTATATATTTAGACCATGAAAAATTTAATTTCCTTCGTACTCTTTATTTTTTGTACCGCACTCTTCGCACAGGTCAGCACCACTCCAGGCGCACCGATTGCTGCAGATGAAATTGTAGTCACACTTACAACTACAGGTACAAATCTAGAAAACTACTCAGGAGATATCTATGCGCATACCGGCATCACTATGGGTACAAACCCTTGGCAAAATGTCATTGGAAGTTGGGGAAACAATGCAACGCAGCCCAAATTAACCAAGGTAAATGCATCTACACACACGTTCACCATTTCGTCAGATGTCTATTCTTTTTATGGAGTTCCAACGTCTACTGATATCAAAGCACTCAGTTTTGTTTTTCGTTCAGCCGATGGAAGTCAGCAAACAGATCCTGATATATTTGTAGAGATATTTAGTGCAGATTTAAACATCAACATTACCTCCCCCACAAACAATGCAATCTATAGCAATGGCGATAATATTACAATTTCAGCTGCATCTACAATCGCTGCAGATTTAGAATTGCGTGTTCAAAATACATCCATAAAAACGGAAAATACAACGAAGAGTATTTCAACCAACTATACACTTACAACTACTGGAAGTCATCTTATAAAAGCGACAGCAACAGAGAATGGCGCAACTAAGGAGCATGAAATTTCTGTGTATGTAAAAACACCCACACAAAATCAAACCAGACCCACTGGAATTAAAAATGGCATTACAAAACATGCTGATGGTAGCGTTAGCTTTGTAATACTAGCTCCACAAAAACAAGCGGTTTTTGTGATTGGCGATTTTAATGAATGGGCACTAAAAGAAACATATCAACTAAAAAAAGACGGTGATTACTTTTGGACTACCATCAATGGATTAGATCCAGACATCGAATACGCATATCAATATGTTGTTGATTATGATAAAACAATCGCAGACCCCTATGCAGAAAAGGTATTAGATAAAAGCAATGATCAATTCATCTCTGAAAATAACTACCCTAACCTTAAAACTTTTCCTGAAAAAGCCTCTGGCGTAGTGTCTACATTTAAAATAAATGAGACCGCCTATACTTGGACAACGACTTCTTTTACAAAACCCGCAGAAGAAAACCTCGTTATTTATGAGCTATTAGTTCGTGATTTCTCAGAAAACGATAGTTTTCAGTCGGTAATAGACCAACTAGATTATTTACAAAACCTAGGCATCAACGCCTTAGAATTAATGCCTGTGAATGAATTTGAAGGCAATGACAGTTGGGGCTATAATGTTTCTCATTTTTTTGCATTAGACAAAGCTTACGGAACTAAAAATAAATTCAAAGAACTCATCGATAAATGCCATCAAAGGGGTATTGCAGTAATTCTAGATGTTGTTTTCAATCATTCGTACAGTCAATGTCCGCTTTTACAAATGTACGATTACAACATTGCAAATGCATCTACAAGCAACAATCCATTTTTCAATGATACTCATAATTTTGCTGAATCAGATTTACAGTTTGGATTCGACTTTAATCACGAGGCTTCTATTACACAGAACTACTTTAAAGATGTAATGTCTTATTGGATTGAAGAATATAAAATTGACGGTTATCGATTGGACTTTACTAAAGGTTTTACCAACACTCCATATGGTGCAGGGAATTATGGATCTGCATTCAATCAATCTAGAATTGATCGCTTAAAAGATTATGCCAATTATGTTTGGAACAGGCATGGCAATGACACCTTTATCATTTTAGAGCACTTGGCAGATAATTCTGAAGAAAAAGCGTTGGCAGACGCAGGGATGATGCTCTGGGGTAAAATGACTCAAAATTACAACCAAAGTACGATGGGCTTTAGCAGCGATTCAGACATTTCAGGAGGGTATTATAAAAACAGAAACTTTAACAATCCGAATCTTGTCACTTACATGGAAAGTCATGATGAAGAGCGTTTAATGTATAAAAACTTGCAGTTTGGAAATTCAGATGGTGGGTATTCTGTAAAAAACTTAAACACGGCATTGTCAAGACAAGAATTGGCAGGGGTATTTTTCTTTACGATTCCCGGCCCAAAAATGATTTGGCAATTTGGTGAGCTAGGCTATGACATTAGTATTGATGAAAATGGAAGAACTGGTAAAAAACCGATCTTATGGAACTATAAAGATGTAGAAGCCCGCAAAAAAGTATATGATACTTGGGCTACGATCATAGCCTTTAAAAAGAATCATGCCGTTTTTTCGACCTCAGATGCACTCCTAAATGTAAGTGGATTGATGAAGAGAATCAACTTACAACACGCAGATAACAATGTGACTATTATTGGTAATTTTGATGTCGTTCCAAGAGCTATCAACCCTAACTTTTCAGCCACAGGTACTTGGTATGAATATTTTTCCTCAGCTACAAAAGAGGTTACAAATGTGAGTGCGTCAATAACATTGCAGCCCGGAGAATATAGATTATACAGCACAAAGCCTTTAGAAAATCCATTGAGCATTGACAAAGAGACTCTTGTTGATGCTTCCATTCGTTTATATCCAAATCCGAGTTCTGATACGTTTGCTATGAACACAAAAGTAAGCGAAATACTCGTGGTTGACACAACTGGAAAAGTAGTAAAAGAATTCAAAGGAAACTTTTCCAAAGGACATGCTTTTGACATACAAGAATTGGGCAAGGGCCTGTATATTTTACGCATGAGAAATAATCAAACAATCATCACAAAAAGACTCGTCAAAAGATAGGTATATCTTGCTTTTAAACGACGCAAGTATGGTTATATATGGTTTTCAAACCTTAGACAACACTATTTAAAAATA
>JBELDQ010000245.1:0-3105 GCA_042094215.1 Polaribacter sp.
AGCAATTTTTGCCTGTGCCACGCGAATGGAGTCTGCTCTAAATGCAGCTTTTTGTTCTGCAATGACGGTATTAATCGAGTCTTGTTTTCTTTTTGCCAATTGCTCTGCGGCTATTTGAGCTTGTGCAACTCGAATGGAGTCTTGTCTAAATTTTTCTTTTTGAAACCTTCTTGAAATTCGAAGAGAATCAGCTCTGTTTCTTGCCAATCGTTGGGCCTTTGCAGTTTTGATAGAGTCGTTTCTGAGTCTCAAACGAAGTTTGTTTTCTGCGATGCGTTTGGCATCTCTTTGCAGCTTTGCAATTCGATTTGCAGCGTCTTTTGCTTTTGCAAGTTGTATGGAGTCGGCTCTTCTTTTTGATGCCTGTAAACGGGCAATTCGCTGAGCTTCCTGTTGTGCTTTTACTTGCTCCGCTTTGGTAGCATTAAGTTTTAAAGAGTCTGAGGAGTTCGCCTTGGCAGCTGCCAGCGCTTTTTGCTTGTATTTTTCCAGAACGGCATCTAGTTCGGCCATTCGCTCTGACAATTCTTTGGAGTTTTTTGCAGTAAGGACTGCTTGTTTTTTAAGTTTGTTAATCGAGTCTGTTTTGCTGATCATCAGCGCACTCTGGTATTTTGATTTAGGTATAAAGAGCAGGGTGTCTTTTTCTTGAGCATGCCCAATACCACTCGCAAGTATCAGCAAAAAGAAAATGAGAGGTAGTAAAGTAGGTGAGTTTGGGTGTTTATTTTTCAAGAAAAGATAATTAATTCACTTCTTCTAAGCGAAAACGAATATTCAGTTTGTAAATACCAGGATTGTATCTATAACCTGGTTTCAGACGAAGGTCTACATCAAAACTATATTCGTCATAGTTTGTCAAATAGCTTCCTGGTCCATTTACATTTTTTGTTCCATTCGCAGTACATTCGCCGGCGGGTACAATTACTTGAGGCATTAACTCTTCAATGATGTTTAGAATATCATTGACGTCTGTAAAAGATCTAAAGCCTGTATCCAAAGGCGTACCACAATTGTTATTCACACGCACTTCTAGGTCTTGAATGGAAGGGGTTTCTGCATTCCCATTTCCGTACAGTGTAATTTCTTCCCACTTATCTACGGCTGTTCCAGCACCAGAATTATTCTCGATGAACATACGTAATTTCCATGAGCAGTCTAGGTCTGCGGTGGTTTTGTCTTCTACCTTTACACGCAATCTTGCAACACTCATTAAGGTAATTCCTGCCTGGTACTTTGTAAAGTCTGTAAAAGACATGTTTGCTTCTGCGGTGGTGGTAGATTGCAATTCAACAACACCACAATGAACCCCTTGAGCATTTCCTTTTGAGTTGAAGAAAATAAGTAAAAAAAGAAATATATATGAATATTGAATTATGCGCACTGGATAATAGGAATAAAAAATTATAAGGATGCAATTCAAGAACTACATCCCTATAATTTGTGATAAGTGGAAGTCTATTGGTCTTCTAATAAAACGTACTGCACATACATCGTATATACACCACCTTCTGCATAAGCATTTGCGTTAGGTGTAGTACCTACTTCATCAAGTGCTTCTGAAGTTGCAGTTGTTGTTGTAGATTCAGATGCATTTGGGAAGACAGCAGGTAAGCCTGGTAAAATTCTGTAATCCATCACGTAATAAAAGTCAGAAGCTACTCCTGAATTGTTTAAGTAAGTTCCGGCAGTCATAGAATCATCAGCTGTTACACCAGAGTGTCCAGCAATGTATTTATCCGTTACGGAAGGAGGCGTAGCACCACCATCTGCATTTACAAATAAACTATTGTCAAAACTTTGAGAACCATTTGGTGAAAACGCTGCACTGTAGTCTGTAGCTCCACCTGTGGCATTACCGTCACGAGGATTTGCTCTACTTTGTCTTAATTCCAATAAGCTTAAAGGCAATTGGTTAACTGAGTTAGAGGTTGCTCCGTAACTTACCTGCTGGTCCCAAAATCTGTTTCCTGTCTGTGATCTTCCCACAGCATACAGATCCCAGTTTACAGAAGCACTTACTTTTAAAATGGTTGCTCCGTAGTTGGTGATACCTGCTTGGTATTCTGTAATGTCATCAAAAACAAACTCAATCTGGTTGGGAGTTGTCATTTCTAATTCCAATACAGGTTGCATGTCTAGGGTAATAGACACATCTTTTTGATCAACCAATTGCGCACTTGCTGTTGAGGCAAAGCCGAAAAGCGCTACTGCTGATAGTAATTTTGAAAAATTTTTCATAATAAATAATAATTAAGGGGGGTTAAAATAATATAGTTTAATTAATCTCAAATTCTAGTTTTGCAGCCTGTATTTCATCAGAGTTTTCATAGTCCAAAACACCAACTGCCAGGTACTTGCCTTTTGCGATGCCTTTCAATGGAAAACTGAAGTCTCTAATCAACTCTGGAAGTATGGTAAACTTCTTCACTTTTAAACGTTGCTGTACACCTGTTTCTAAATTGGTTAAATCAATATAAGATGTACAATAGGCAATACCATTTCCTGTATTTTGTACTTCTAAAAATAAGTTCTTCGTATTGTCGTTTGTTTTTAATTGAAAATCGGTAAATTCAATTTGATTGTCTGTGACATTTGGTGGATTTTGATAGGCGAAAATTCCAAATGCAAAAGTTGGTACTACACCAAGTGCAACTGTACTTTCAGAGGCATTAGGTTTAAGCAATGATTTTCTCGGAGCAACCTGCTCAACCATTAAAATAGACCATGCTGCTTTATTCCCTTCATCTGTATTGGGAACGCTTACAGTAAGCTTTACTTTTTTTGTTTCAAATGCTTTTAATTCAATAAAACTAGGAGAGGCACTCATCCAACTTGAAAGCGAGTATTTTCCTGTTCCGGAAGGTAAAAAACTACTTTTCCCTTTGCCGTTCATGTTAAAGTCATACATGTTCACATTGAACTGCTTCGGTATAGAGGTATTGTTGTTTACCGTAATGTCGTAGGTCTTTATTTCTCCGGGTTTGTGATTGAAGTGGAAATGCGCTGGAGCTACTGAAACTCCCGTAGATTTACGAGGTACATTTTTGTCCGATTTTTTCTGTCCATAGGAAGTACCTACAGCCATTAATAATAAAATCGAAA
>JBELDQ010000246.1:0-3104 GCA_042094215.1 Polaribacter sp.
CTTGATTCCATTCGTTATCGGATGTGTAAAACGAGGCCATTTCTTGTCCGTTGAAGCCAAAAGCTTTTGCAATAAATAGATGTAATTCCTCTAGATTAATAGCGTTATTAACTGTTAGTGTTCTGATTACATCTTCTTTTGTGTCTAAAATGACGCGTATTTTATACATGCTCTATTCCTTCTGTTTCTGCCGCAAAAATACAATAAATAATGCGTATTTTTACCATAAATTAGGTCAGAATGAAAGAAAAAAAAGAAATACTTGAAGCGTTTAATATCCGTTGTAAAGGGACGTTAATGGAAACTCTCGAAATATCCTATGTTGATGTGGGTGACGATTTTTTAGTTGCTAAAATGCCAGTTAATTCTCGTGTATACCAACCCTTTGGAATATTGCATGGTGGTGCAACTGCGGCGCTGGCAGAGAGCGTAGGTAGTGCTGCGTCTTCCTTTTTTGTAGATAGCAAACGTTTTATTGTGAAAGGGATTGAGCTGTCTATAAATCACGTAAAAAGTGTTTCAGAAGGAGAAGTAATTGCTACAGCAAAAGTACTTCATAAAGGGCGTACAACACACCTCTGGGAAATCAAAGTAAGGAATGAAAAGGGCGACTTGATTTCTGTGAGTAAACTCACAAATATTGTATTAGAAAGAAACTAAGTGAAAGCTTTTGATGCGACGGATTGTTAAAATATGTGGGGTTGTAGTGGTCGTCCTATTCATTGCAATATATGCGCTCTTTCTTTATATTTCATCGCCAAAATCGAATGATGACATTCATGAATTTTTTCATGATGAGGGAGTCACTGCTTTTATAGCTCAAAACAAATACAAAGCATTTGAGTATCGAGCTATTGCTGTTCAAAAAGCTATAGATACTTCAAAAACAACGCTAGTATTTGTGCATGGAGCGATTGGTTCTGCGATGGATTTTAAGAATTACATGGCTGATTCTTTGATGCGATCTACATTCAATATGGTTTCCTACGACAGGATTGGTTACAATTACAAGAGTGCTGTGCTCGCTCAAAAATCTTTACAGTTTGAAATGAATGTCTTGCAAGATGTGCTTGAACAGCTAAATCCGGAGAAAACAATTTTAGTAGGGTATTCATATGGAGGTCCCATTGCTTTGGGAATAAAAGAAACGTATATGCATGTTGTGTTGTTGGCTCCGGCAGTGTATAGTGAAGTAGAGACGATACCATTCATGCTCCATTTTTATGAATGGAGATGGACCCGTTGGTTGGTGCCGCATGTTTGGAAATCTGCATCTTTAGAGAAACAAACTCATGTAAGGGAGTTGAAAAAATATGAGAAGGGTTGGAATGAGACTTTTTCTCCTATACTTTCTATTCATGGGACATCAGATGGTATGGTTCCTTATGAAAATTCACTATTTTTGCAAGCACAATTTCCAATGAAGCAATTTGTATTGAAACCACTTGATGGAGTAGGGCATGCACTGGTTTGGTCTCATGAAGAATTGATTAAAAATGAACTTTTAAAGCTGAATGATTGAAAATACTTCAAAAAAAAATAGAAAATCACTATAACAAACAGTTGCCTTTTGTAATCTATAATAAACCCAATAGTGAAGAGGTTTGTGGGATGTTTCAGAAAGATGCGTCTTTACATGTATTGACTAATTCTTTTGATAGGCAAGGTTTTGTTTTTGCTCCTTTTCATAGCTTAGGAACGACAGTGCTGATTCCGTTAGAGGCTTCAGAAGTTCTCTATGATGGGATTTCAAGCTCAGATAAAGCAAACAGTGTATATCAATCCACTACAGATATTGCATCAAAAACAATGCATATGGATTTGGTTGAAAAAGGAGTAAGGGCTATTCAAGAAGCACAATTTGACAAGGTTGTTTTATCAAGAAAACAAGAGGTGGATATAGGGAAAATTGACATTGTAAATACCTACACTAAATTGCTACATGCCTATCCAAATGCTTTTGTATACGTATGGTTTCATCCTGAAATAGGGTTGTGGTTCGGAGCGACACCAGAAACATTGGTACATTTAAAAGAGAATGAGTTTACGACCATGTCGCTTGCAGGTACTCAGCAATATAGTAAAAAAGTTGCGACCACATGGAGTCAGAAAGAAATTGATGAACAGGCATTTGTAACGGAGTATATCACAGACAAATTATCAAAATTTTCGAAAACAGTAGAGGTTTCAAAAACAACCACGGTTAAAGCGGGATCTTTAGCGCACTTAAGAACAGATATTAGAGGGTTGTTAGACACTTCTAAAGAGCATGCGTTGTTCTCTTTAGTGGCTGCATTGCATCCGACACCTGCTGTTTGTGGTTTGCCTAAAGAGGCAGCAGTCGCTTTTATTAAAAAAAATGAGCAGTACGATAGGTCTTATTATACAGGTTTTTTAGGGGAGCTGAGTAGAGGAGAAACAGATGAAACTGAGGCCCATTTGTTTGTGAACCTGCGGTGTATGGAATTGCAAAATAGTAAGGCTTATATCTACGTAGGTGGCGGAATTACAAAGGATAGTGACCCCTACAAAGAGTGGCTAGAAACGGTCGCTAAGAGTGCGATCATGTTCAATGTATTGGACTAAAAAAAAGCCATCTTTTAAGATGGCTTTTTTGTGAGAATTATTTGAATTTTAGATGTCTTCAAAAGAAACATCTGTAAAACTTTCTGCGGGTGTTCCTTCTGAAGGTGCGTCTTCACTAAGTACTTCCTCTTTTTTGTAGTCTTTTTGATGTCTTTCACTAATTACTTCTTGCCCCTTTTCAGTGACAATGTAGTCTGTTGCAGCTTTTAACATCTCATTAAATTCTGAGAAATCTTCTTTGTAGAGATAAATCTTATGCTTTTGATAATGGAAAGATCCATCATCATGTGTGAATTTTTTACTTTCAGTTATTGTTAGATAGTAATCATCTGCCTTTGTCGATCTTACATCGAAAAAGTAGGTTCTTCTTCCTGCTCTTAAAACTTGGGAAAAAATTTCTTCTTGTTCTACTCTCTCAGCCATATTAATTTTGTTTTTTTTAAACTCGAACAAATTTGAAAAAAATATTTTACTTTTTCTAATGAAACTTTAGTTTTCTTTTTCTAAAAGTTGTTGTT
>JBELDQ010000247.1:0-3085 GCA_042094215.1 Polaribacter sp.
CCATTTTTACATGAAAGTGAGCACTACCACTATTACAATATTGAACACGAAGGAGAAGAGAATCATCATTAATAATCAAATAATTAAGACGAAATAATATGCTAGCTTTATTTTATATTTTTATTGCTGTTGCAATAGGTGTAAGCTTTTGGCAAATCACTAGAATACTAAATTTTAGATCTGTACTCGCTACAGATGCAGACAATGACAGACAGGGAAAGTATTTTCTTTGGTTTACTGCATTCTTCTATGCAATGATGATTTATTGCTTAATTTTTATGAATGTAATTATGTTGCCAGAATCAGCATCGATTGAAGGGGAGCATGATGATAATTTGTTTGATATTACCTTTATCCTTATCGGAATCGTACAGTTTATCATGCAATTCATTATCTTCTATTTTACCTTTAAATACAGAGGTAAGAAAGGAAACAAGGCTTTGTTTTATGCAGATAGTCACAAATTAGAGGCCATTTGGACAATTACACCTGCAGTGGTGTTGGTTGTTTTAATTGGATATGGGTTATGGCAATGGAATAATATCATGGATTTATCTGATGCAGAAGATCCATTAGTCATTGAGGTGTATTCTCAACAATTTAGATGGGATGCCCGTTATGCAGGAAGCGATAAAACATTGGGTAGAGCCAATGTAAATTTCATTGAAGGAATAAACACCATGGGTGTTGATATGAATGACTTGAATGCAGCAGATGACAAACAGTTAGATGCAATTACACCAATTATGTATTTGCCAAAAGGACGTAAGGTTGTTTTCAAATTCCGTTCACAAGACGTGCTTCACTCTGCATATATGCCGCACTTTAGAGCACAGATGAACTGTGTTCCGGGTATGGTTACCGAGTTTGGTTTTACACCGAAGTTTACTACCGTAGAAATGAGACAGCAATCTGAGGTTGTTGCTAAGCAAGCTGTCATTAACAAAATACGTAAAGAAAAAGGAGAAGATCCTTACGAGTTCGATTACATATTGTTATGTAACAAAATTTGTGGTGCTTCTCACTATGGAATGCAAATGAAAATAGTTGTTGTAGAAGAAGATGAATTCAATAAATGGTATGCAGAGCAACCAACATTGGGGCAACAACTTGCGAGTAAATAAGATATTTTAAAGACACAATAAATAATAGAATATGTCAGATCATCATCATAAAGAAACTTTTGTAACTAAATATATTTTTAGTCAAGATCACAAAATGATTTCTAAGCAGTTCTTAGTAACTGGTATTTTTATGGGAATTATTGGAGTATTTATGTCAATGTTATTTCGTTTACAAATAGCGTGGCCAGAAAAATCCTTTACAATAATTGAAGCATTTTTAGGAAATCACCAAAACGGTGGGGTAATGGATCCAGATATGTATCTAGCATTGGTTACAATCCATGGTACAATTATGGTATTCTTTGTCTTGACTGCCGGATTGAGTGGAACCTTTTCAAACCTATTAATTCCATTGCAAATTGGTGCCAGAGATATGGCTTCTGGTTTCTTAAACATGGTATCCTATTGGTTGTTTTTCCTCTCGAGTGTAATTATGGTAATTTCATTATTTGTTGAAGCTGGGCCCGCTTCTGCAGGTTGGACAATCTACCCTCCATTAAGTGCATTGCCTCAGGCAATACCTGGTTCGGGATTAGGGATGACACTGTGGTTGGTTTCGATGGCTATTTTTGTAGCCTCTTCTTTGATTGGATCATTGAATTACATTGTTACCATTTTTAATTTGAGAACAAAAGGAATGAGAATGACTAGAATGCCATTGACTATGTGGGCATTCTTTATCACAGCTATTATTGGTGTGATTTCATTTCCAGTATTATTATCAGCATCGTTGTTATTAATTTTTGATAGAAGTTTTGGAACGTCATTCTATTTGTCAGATATTTTTATTCAAGGAGAAGTCTTACATTACCAAGGAGGGTCACCCGTATTATTTGAGCATTTATTTTGGTTCTTAGGGCACCCAGAAGTATACATTGTATTATTACCAGCATTAGGAATTACTTCTGAAGTAATTGCAACGAACGCCCGTAAACCTATTTTCGGATATCGTGCAATGATTGGTTCTATTATGGCGATCGCATTTTTATCTACGATTGTATGGGGTCACCATATGTTTATTTCAGGGATGAATCCTTTCTTAGGTTCTGTATTTACATTTACAACACTATTAATTGCAATCCCATCTGCGGTAAAGGCATTTAACTATATCACTACGTTATGGAAGGGGAATCTACAACTGAATCCGGCAATGTTGTTTTCAATTGGATTGGTTTCTACATTCGTAACAGGTGGATTAACTGGTTTGGTACTAGGAGATTCTGCTTTGGATATTAATGTACATGATACGTATTTCGTTGTGGCACACTTTCACTTAGTAATGGGTGTATCTGCAATTTTAGGAATGTATGCTGGAATTTACCACTGGTTCCCTAAAATGTATGGTAGAATGATGAATAAGACATTAGGATATTGGCACTTTTGGTTAACTATGATTGCCGCATATGGTGTGTTTTTTCCAATGCACTTTATTGGGTTGGCAGGTTTACCAAGAAGATATTACACCTATACAAACTTCCCAATGTTTGATGATGTTGCGGATGTGAATGTTGTAATTACCTTGTTCGCCTTGTTAGGTGGTATTTCTCAGTTGATTTTCCTAGCAAATTTCTTCATCTCTATATATAGAGGTCAGGTTGCTTCAATGAACCCATGGAAATCGAATACCTTGGAATGGACAACTCCTGTAGAACACATTCACGGAAACTGGCCAGGAAAAATACCTGAGGTGCACCGTTGGGCTTACGATTACAGTAAGGTTGATGAAAACGGAGAGTACATACACGGAGAAGATTTTGTCTTACAGACAACACCTTTAAAGGATGGAGAAGACCCATCTTAATACGAAAACTACTAAAAAAAGCCTTCTCATTTGAGAAGGCTTTTTTTGTATCTTAGAGTACTTGAATAACCCTTTAGGGTTTGCTTTAAATTATGTTATACGAAACACCGAATTTCAGTTATATTTGCACCTATGAATGACAATTTAAATCCTGAAAACT
>JBELDQ010000248.1:0-3072 GCA_042094215.1 Polaribacter sp.
TTATAAATGGTAGCCCTCTCTGCATGTAATCCAATTTTTATAGAGGTGAAGTTTCTTAAAGGTTTTGGCTTGTTTTTATAATAAGAATATGGTTTTTTAGTACCAATGCAAACTTCTAAGGCTCTAATAACTCTGTGCGGATTGTCCAATGCAATTGAGTCATATGTTATTGGATCTAATACTTTTAATTGGTTTTGCAAAGATTCGATACCATCTGCTGCCAATTGTGCATTTAGTGTCTCTCTAATTTCGGGTGCTACTGTCGGGAAATAGTCTAATCCGTTGAGTACTGCATCTACATATAGTCCGCTGCCCCCAACCATAACAACAACAGTGTTTGTTTTAAATAGTTCATTCAATTTCGTCAATGCATCGCGTTCAAAGTCACCAACATTATAGGACTCAAAAATACTTCTATTTTGTATAAAATGATGAGGTGCGGCTTGGAGCTCTTCCTCAGACGGAACTGCTGTGCCTATAGCCATTTCTTTATAAAATTGGCGCGAGTCACAAGAAATGATTTCTGTATTGAAATGCTGTGCTAGGCGAATACTTAAAGCTGTTTTTCCTATGGCAGTAGGACCGACAATGGTGATAAGAAGGTTCGCTGTTTTCAATAGGTTTTAATTTAGTTTATTTCCGCAATGATAACAAAATTCTGCTTCATCAATATGATCCTCTGCCAAACAATTTTGACAGGATTGTGTATTGGTATGAACCGATGTTTTTTTTGAGATTTCTGAACTTACAATGCCTGTTGGAATGGCAATGATTCCATATCCTAAAATCATAATAGCGCTGGCAATCAATTGACCAAGGGGTGTATGAGGAGCAATATCACCATAACCTACAGTAGTAAGCGTAACGATGGCCCAATATACAGATTTAGGAATGCTTGTAAAGCCATGTTCTTCTCCTTCAATCATGTACATTACAGTTCCTAGTAGGATACAAATAATGAGTACAAAAAATAAAAAAACAGCAATTTTAGCTTTACTCGCTTTTAATGCAATAATAAGTTTATTTGAAGCACCGATATATCTTGCTAGCTTTAATATTCTAAATATTCTAAGCAATCGCAAAGCTCTAAAGGCAGCAAGATTATGAGATCCGACCAGAATCAGAGATACATATTTGGGTAAGGTCGATACCAAATCTATAATGCCATAGAAGCTAAAGATGTATTTGAATGGTTTTTTTATAGATAGAATTCTTACGACATATTCAATAGAGAATAATATGGTGATAATCCATTCTGAGATGTCTAGAAAGCTGTGATACTTTTCATCAAAACTAGCAATACTCTCGAGCATTACTAAGAGAACACTAGTCAATATGGCAATAAGCAATACGACATCAAATAACTTTCCCTCACGCGTGTCTGCCTCATAAATAATTTCATGAAGACGCTGTTTTAAAGTGATTTTGTGCTGTTGCTTTTTCAAAATAGATGCATTGGTATAGCTAAAATACAATAATTTATAAAGGAGATGCATTGTTTGCGTAATGAAACTCATTCTTGATGCATCAAAATATACACTGGCGCTATAAAAACGTAATTCACTTGTTTAAAAGCGAATTATTTTAGCCACATTTTTAGTCTTGAGATAATTTTTAATAATGGTTTTCGCCAAAGCTTTATTTTCTATGGTAGTGAGCATTGATTTTAGCACGTCTAGGTTATTTTCTTGAAACGCTAAGTTCGTAAAGCAATACCCTAGAACTTCATTATTTTCAATAATTATCACAGCATGCTCGCCAATGGTTCGTCCTTTATCTATAAGCAACATAGCATCATTATTAAAGTCTGAGAATAGCAACTTCTTTTTACTTTTTAAATTGAACTTAGGCTTATTTATTTCTAGTTCTGTATAATACTTTAAATGGGTGAGCAACATATTTCCCGTGAGCTCATAGCTCACAGAAGTGGTGCGTTTTTGAAATGCTTTTGCCCTTTTAGATGTTTTTAAAAATTGATTGGTGATTTCTTTTTTTAGATTCGATCCTTTTCCCATAAAAATGATATGTCCGTCTTCTCTATGCAAATAATACACCCCCATAACAGTTGGCGTAGCAGCGATCATTTTAGTCAGTTTTTCTTCAGTTTTATTATAATTGAAGTGCTTTACTGTATTTTCTATAATGTCTTTGTTGGTATCTTTGTCAATCAGTAATTTAAACAATTGTATGGTTGCGAGTGCATCACCAGAAGCTCTATGCCTGTCACTCATAGGAATGCCCAATGACTTGCAGAGTTTTCCGAGACTGTATGAGTCCTGATCTGGGATTAGTTTTCTACTTAGTTCTACGGTACACAATGTATCGCGCTCGTAGGTATAGCCTAAACGGTTGTATTCCGTTTTTAAAATTCGATAATCAAAGCTAGAATTATGAGCAACCACAATGCAATCTTTTGTAATTTCAATAACTCTTTTGGCTATTTCATGAAACTTCGGAGCATTGCGCAACATTTTATTGCTGATTCCTGTGAGCTTAACTACAAAGGGTTGAATGTCTTTTTCAGGGTTGACAAGTGTTATAAGTTGATCAACAACTTCATGTCCATCAAATTTATAGATGGCAATTTCTGTAATACCCTCTTCGTTAAATTTACCTCCTGTGGTTTCAATATCTATAATTGCGAACAAATTCTTTTCTTTTTTGGTCTGGTTATAAAGCTAAACAATGTAGTTTCTTGCTCCAAAAATCGAGCTACCAACACGAACCATTGTACTGCCGTGAGCTATGGCTAATTCATAATCACCACTCATACCCATTGAGAGTGTTTTGAGTAATGGATGCTCTGCTTTTAATTCATTAAAAAAAACATGCAACGAAGAAAATTCCTCTTCCAGTTGATGCTTCTTATCAGTAAAAGTAGCCATTCCCATCACACCTACAATTTCTATATGCTCTAATTGTGAGAGTTCACTTGATGTCAGTATCTGTGAAATATCATTAAAAGACAACCCAAATTTTGTTTCTTCCTTAGCAATACGAGCTTGTAGAAGGCATTGAATTACACGGCCGTGCTTTTTAGCCTGCTTATTGATTTCTTTTAAGGTTTTCAAA
>JBELDQ010000249.1:0-1710 GCA_042094215.1 Polaribacter sp.
AAGCATGAAAAAAACACAGATTTTAAAAAGCATTGTAGATCTTATTTGGATTGTGACAGCTCCCATAGGAGTCCCATTGATCCTTGTATGTATTCCTCTCATTTTATTTTATGATGTTGCCAATTTAGAGCTGAAAATAATGGGAATCGAACTGCTTGTTCAGAGTACATTTTCAAAAATATTGGCAATCCTTTCTCTTTTGAATTTTTTGCTGATTATTTATAGTTTACATCTCTTTCGAAAGTCATTGCGTTACTTTTTAAATACAAAAGTATTTGATGTTTTTGTGATTGATTCATTTCGTAAAATTGGAAATATCCTAACCATTTCAGGGGTGGTTGCTGCGCTCTTATCGATTACAGGTAGTCTATACTTTGATCAAAAATTAACAATGGAATTGGGATTGAATTCTAATTTGATCCTCATTGGGTTGGGGCTCTTTTTTATGATTTTGAGTGACGCTTTTAACATCGCAAAATCTGCAAAACAAGAAAATGACTTAACCATATAGCCATGGCAATTATTGTACATTTAGACATCATGCTTGCCAAACGAAAAATGAAAAGCAAAGAGTTGGCAGAAATCATTGGTATTACCACGGCCAACCTTTCTATTTTAAAATCTGGCAAGGCAAAAGCCATTCGATTTTCTACCTTAGAGGCTATTTGTAAAGCATTGGATTGTCAGCCTGCCGATATTTTAGAATATGTAGCGGATTAAGTGTTTTTTATGTAGTTTTGAGGAACTATTTAAAACTAACAGCATGCGTTTTCACACCGTCAAAATTCTATTCGTACTTCTATGTTCTGTATCGATTACAGCAAGTGCACAAAGTTACATCACGTATGATGTTTCGTTTCCAAATGCAGCGCAACATGAGGCTGAGATAAAGGTCTCTTTTACAAAGATTAAAGAAGGAACCTTTTCATTTAGAATGGGCAGTAGCGCTCCGGGAAGCCAAACCCTGCATGCATTTGCTAAAAATGTATATCGGGTACAAGCCACCAATAGCCAAGGAGAGGCGCTAGTACTTGCCCGTCCAAACCCACATCAATGGAATGTTGAAGCTCATGATGGAACTGTAAACGTAAGCTATACCTTGTTTGGAAATAGAGGTGATGCAATCTACTCCCAAATACATGAGCAGTACACCCTATTAAATATGCCTGCTTCTTTTATATATGCGCCATCATTACTTGAGACACCCATACAAATGACCCTCAATCCACCAAAAGATTGGAAGGTGGCCACCCCACTGAAACAAATGTTTGAAAACACTTACTATGCTTCGGATGTAACTTCTTTTATGGACAGTCCAATCGCTTTGGGAAAACATCAAATACGTAGCTTTGAGGCAAGCTCTAACGAGACCACACAAAACATTCATGTTGTCTTGAATCATATGGGTAGCGAAGCGGAACTAGACCGCTATGTTGAAGCTGTCAAAAAAATAGTAGTACAGCAAAAAGCCATCTTTGGAGAATTTCCAAAGTTCGATCATGGTGACTATTTTTTTCTAGTCCATCACCTATCGCAGATGCGCGTGGATGGCGTGCCACATAAAAACGGAAGTGTTTTAACAAGTAGTACTCCTCTTGCAGAAGGCGTATTTACAGCACATCTAAAGAATGCTTCTCTTCAATTTTTCAATGCGTGGAATGCAGCTCGCATACGACCAAAGTCGGTAAAACAACCTCATTTTGAAACAAC
>JBELDQ010000249.1:1810-3060 GCA_042094215.1 Polaribacter sp.
CAGAAGTTTTACAAAACAGAAAAGATTGGCTCAATAAAAAATAGTCTTAACACTAAAAAAGCCCAAACAATGTTTGGGCTTTTTTTTATGGAAGAACTTTTTATTTACTTTTTAGGCATATCTCTATTCATTTCGGTCATATCAATACTTGTTGCTTCTTTACCGAGTAGGTATTTGCTAAAGTGATCTGCACGCAACCAGAAAGAGTATTCTGTCATATTTCCAAATCCGTGTCGCTGCCCTGGCATGGTCATGAATTGAAAACGCTTGTTGGCTTTAATCAATGCATTTGCCATACGAATGGTTCCAGCCGGATGTACATTGTTGTCGACATCTCCGTGAATTAACAACAGATGCCCTTTTAAGTTTTTGGCAATCGAGTGATTGGTATCAATTTTATAAGCATGCGTTACTTTTCCTTTTTCATCAATCTCTTCTTTTACGCCATGGTGTGTTTCACTCCACCAGCTATTGTACACATTGTTATCGTGGTTTCCTGCAGAGGAAACAGCTGCTTTAAAGAAGTCTGGATAGACCAGCATGGCTGCGGTAGACATGAATCCACCTCCTGAGTGACCGTAGATTCCAACTTTAGAAATGTCAATATATTTGTGCTTATTGGCCAATTGTTCTGCAACATATTTTTTATCTGCTAATCCGTAATCTCTGAGGTTTCCGTATCCGTAGTTGTGATACCACTTTGAACGACCTGGATGCCCTCCTCTATTTCCTAAAGTAATCACTACAAACCCTACCTGTGCCATACGATCTACACGATCCATTCTGTATGAAAATGATTTGTTTACGGCTTCTGTTTGTGGACCTGGATATACATATTCTAATAAAGGATATGTTTTTGTGCTGTCCATATCAAATGGCTTATACATCACCCCATAAATATCGGTAACTCCATCAGCTGCCTTCGCTTTAAATGGTTCTGGGAATTGATATCCTGTTGCAAATAATTGCGACAAATCTGCTTCCTCTAACTTCATGATCAAGCGACCGTCTGCTGAACGCAATTCGGACTTTGGAATGGTATTGACTCTAGAATAGTTCGATACAAAAAAACGATTTGAATCTGCCATACTCGTTCTTGCTGTAAAGTCACCAGGATTTAAGGTTTTTAATCCGGTTCCATTTAAATTGATCTTATACAAGTGCTCATAATAAGGATCTTGTTTTTTATTGACTCCATTGGCCGAAAAATAGAGCGTTCTCGTTTTTTCATCCAATCCAGCAAAGCCATC
>JBELDQ010000250.1:0-3030 GCA_042094215.1 Polaribacter sp.
CATTTGTTCGTAATAAGGAGTTTAAATACAGGTGTATTTTTTTGTGGTTGTTGGAAACCGGAATCGAATATATGGAAATCTGAGAATTTTTGCTAGGAAACTTTCACATGGATATAAAAATAAAGTATGAATACCTGTGTTTTTTCGTGTTATGATTTGCTGCAGTTTGCAAGTGCTGTTTTTCAATCTTCTCATCATATAAAAATACCTCTTCACCGAATTATAAAAGTACCTCAACGTTTGTTTCAGCTGATGCTGTCAGAATAGCAGTACCTTTTTCACTTACAAATACACTTTAGCAAGATGAAAAAAATAGGATGTCTGATTTTATTTGTGATGACGCTCACAGCGCATGCACAAAAAACAGGTACGTATTACAACAGTGGTAACACAACAACAAAGGTAAAATATGTTGGCGCCATGTGGTTGCCCGGTACTATCGTATTGGCAGATGGGAGTGAGCTAAAAGGACAGGTTCGTGGTGCTAGTTACGTTGGGAACAATATCAGGTCTTTCAAGTATCGCACGCAAAAAGGCGAGAAGGCCCTTGTTTTTAAGGCGGAGCAATGTATTTTGGTACTCTATGACGGTTTAATTGTCTTGTCTATGCCAAAAAACATGAAGAAGAAATCAGGGAAACGAAGGTTTTACGTAGCCATGTATTATGGCAAACATCTCACCGTTTTGCAAGACCCTGATGCAAAAGTAGCAACGGGGAGTCCCGGATCTATTATTTTTAATAAAGACCAGCAGCTGAGTTTTTTGGTGTTGAAAGACGATGTACTTCAGAAATTTACAAAAATGCGATTTCGTAAGCCGTTTTTAAAGCTCTGTAAAGACAATGCGAAGTTTGTTGCGAGAGCGAGCAATAAAAAATGGTTCAACTATAACAATATTTACAAGATTGCTCATTATTACAATCAAACCAGGTAAATAACTCCTTTTATGAAATTTATGATTCAGCTATGTGCATTTCTAATGTACACAATACTACAAGCACAAGAGTCCGAGAAACCCACGGTTTTTAGATATCAAATTACAGAGGAGAAAGTCGCTATTGTAGGAACGAAATCTGTGATGAATGCAAGTGTGTATATCGAAAATACATTGACGGCTCAGGAGAACTATGACAAGGTGTATGCCTATATTGCTTCAAAGTATGACTATCCAGAAGATGCGTTGGTTTCGAGTGAGGAGCCCTCACTTTTGGTGATTCAAGAAACAGCGCCTGGTTTGTATACCACGGTCTCTTTGGGCTATGCGTCTTTTTTTGATATGCGTTACAATTTGCGTTTTAAGATCTCAGATAAGCAGATCAAGTGTACGGTTGCTCAAATGCAGATTGGAAATACCACTTCGATGAGTAGTTCGGGTGTGGAATGGAACCAGATTGATGGCTTGTATTTACACAAAAGAAATGGCAAGCCTAAAAAATCGATGAAGGGCATTACCGATGTTAAGATTGAAAACTATTTTAATCAGATTATAAAAAGTGTGAATGCTTTTTAGTTTGGGGTTCACGCGCCGCTGAGAAATCTGCTTCATAGCTGAAAATAAATTTTTTAGCCATGCAATGTGCGTTGTGTTTATTGTGTTTGTTTGACTAATTTTAGGAGCTGCTTCTTACTTTTTAGTTTGATGTACTCTTTTGAATGTTCAATAATTTGGTATTTTATTACTTGATTTTTTATAGCTGTGCCAAAGTTTTTTAAGTTTAGATATACATCAATTTCAGAATTTCTATTTTTCCAAATAGAAAAATTATAACCAAAACCAATATTACTCACATTAAATTTTTGTTGTTTTTTTTCTTTCTTTAGATAAAACTCAACTACTCCATCTTTATTTGATCTTTTTAATACTTTTTCGGAAAAGATAGATACGGCGGTACCATAAACTGGTCTTTTATCTAAGTCATAGATGTTTATTGCTACTTTAATAGAATCTTTATTATTTAAATAATACTTGAGCTTATGATAATCATTCGTCTTTAATTCGGTTAAATCATAGCTTAAAATTAAGCTGTCGTTTTTTATTTGATAATGCCCCCTTCCAAAAGATGAAATCCCTAAATCACCACCTTTTTCATGGTCAAATAATCCTGATTCATCAAAAGAATAGTTTTCAAAAAAATACCCTGTACCATCCACAAAAGAGTACTCTCCAATAATATTTTTTTGACCAAATGCATTAAAAATGCACATCAAAAAAACGAAGAACAATACCTTAATTACACGTAGTTCCTTTTGCATCACTATTCCCTTTTAGTTCATTAAATACAATCTCTGCAATGGACTTCCTATCACTTGAATTTGGTACTAATTCTTTAAAAGAATCAGTTTCAGAGGTAATGGAGCCTAAACCATCTGTTTGAAATAAACCGCCCCAAGCCATCGATTTATAATACTTCCAACCTAAATTACCTCTAGTCCCATATGTTTTGTCCCATTCATATAAAGAATACGCCATTGCATGTACATATTGCCCCATAAACTCATGATGAAATTTAGAAGTGTCTGTTATTCCTTTATCTTTTGCGTATTCGTTCATTTTAGTAGCTAAATCCATATAACTAAATCCAGGTTTGTTTTTAGTAATGCTGTTAATATAAGCATGTACAGCTTCATGTATCATAGTTCTAGCAATCGATAATTTTGTGGCATTTTCTAAATAAGTATTACTCAAAGTAATGGTGTTGTTTAAAGGATTTGTAGACGCGTTAGAATCTCCTGTATCTCCATTTTGAATTGTTAAGTGCGTATGTTCACTATCATTAAATAGTTTTAAGATTGCTTCTGAGAAGTTAAGAGTTTCCGAATTGTTTATTGGAACTTGTACTTCTGGTTTTAATGGGTGGTCTTTGAATATTCCGTTTTCTAGTTCTGTGAAAATAGTCTTAGCACAAGGATTGGTCAACTCATTAAAAATAGTATCTACCAATTTCACCTCCTCTAACAACCGCGCTATTTCTGCTTTTCGTCTTTTTTGCATCCATTGCACATAGCTAGCATAGCCTCCATAATGGTCAAT
>JBELDQ010000251.1:0-3005 GCA_042094215.1 Polaribacter sp.
GTTCCTTTCAATAATGCTGTATATCGCTTTTGTACTGTTTTGTTTATAAACTGCTGTTGCAGGTGTTTGTGGGCCTTTTTGTTTTTAGCGAGTACTAAAATTCCAGAGGTAGACATGTCTAGGCGATGCACAACAATGGGTCCAGAAATATTTTTAACTTGTTGTTTTATACGTGTATAAACGGAGTCTTGAATGTGTATTCCAGGGACCGATAAAAACTCTGCAGGTTTGCAAACAACAACGAGGTCGTCATCTTCAAATAAATAGTCTAATGTTTTTCCAATGGCAGGATTTTTTAACATGGGATTGGTGTCCATGTCAATGCCACTGAGCATATGACCTAGGATGGGCTTGCATTTTCCTTGACATGCAGGGGAGAACTGTCCGTGTTTTCTGATTTCTTTCGTGGGGGCTTGTCCCCACCAAAATTCTGCCATGGCAATGGGCTTTAAAGAGTTCGAAAAGGCATATTGCAATAATTTTGGTGCAGCACATTCTCCAGATCCAGCAGGTGGAGTTTGTTCGCTTTTTGCGAAAATTTCAGGTAAGCCCTTGATTTCTTTCTTAGCATTTAAGAATTGGTATTGTTCAAATAAATGCGACTGAAGTGCTGCTGATGTTGTTGCTCGTTTCTCTTTTAGGTCAGTTATCTTGTTCGTAAATACTTGAAGTTTTTTTTCTACAGCACCCAGCGTGTGCTCCCAGTAGCGAAGCACGTTATTCAAGAAATATTTGCTTTCTAAACTTTCTTTTGCAAGTTTTTTTTCTAAAGCGGTATCGTGGTCTGTGTCACCTTTTCCGAGTGCTGTCTCTCTTCGGTTATCACGTTCTTTTTTTTCTAGTTTTGCTTCTCGCTTTTTTTGTGTAATGTCTATTGCAGCTTCTTTTTTAGTTTTGCGAAACGCATTTTTTATGTTTGTGAATTCTCGATCGTTTTCTAGTAGCTCAAGTTCTTTATTGATTTGATTTAAGGTGTTCTCCTCTTTCAAGAAATGAGAGTCTGGTGCTAGCATGTCGTAAATAGGAGGCACGAAGTGCTTGTGATTGTTTTGATTGGCTAGTTTGCCAGAGACGGCGGCGATATACCCGATTTCGTTTTGTTGATTTTGTACAATTAATACGCCGAACATTTTGCCAATACTCGGAAGGTTGCTTATTGGGTTGATACCGAAGTTATGCTCAAAATCCGTTTGTTCTTCTAGGTAAGATTGTACTTCCTTTGCTGCGATTTTGCTTAAAGGATGTGGTTCGTAATAAAATGGAAATGTAAATTTTATTGGAAGCTGAATATCATCTATAGCTGTCTTGAAATATTGAAAATAGCTGTTCAAGGTACCGGGTCTTTTTTGCAAAGTTAATGCTTTCAATCAATACTTTCACAAGTCAGTTTGTAGAATTAGCCCTGTTCAAAATGTGTGCAATGCGCCCGGTAGGAGATTTATTTAGTGGGAAACAATTATCTCCAATGAATAGCTCTCACTTTGCTATTGTATTTAATCAATTCGTCGATTGTGTACGAATATTTATCAAAATCATTATAGGTGCCCAATGACATTTCATACATAATGTTTGAATCTTTTTGATACAAGTAAACGTGGTAATGCGCTGTTGTAGTGATTTTTAATGGGCCTCTTTTTGCTCTGACTTCTTTGATGGTCATTCCTAATTTAACGTTGTATTGGTCTCTAAAGATTGGGTCTTGTGTGATGTTGATCTCTTCAAGCGTGTTGCTTTCGGTACTTGGTGTTGATAAATGAATGTTATTACCTATGGCGTATCTGAAGAAGTCTGGTCCGTCTTGTGCTCCAATCGTTTTGGTTACCTTAAAATTTGGAAAGAAATTTTTGATTTTTTCTTCAGAAAGAGGCATTCCTTTTATGAGAGGAAAGTTCCCGAGGGAATTTTCCGAAAGTACGAGTTTGTTTTGCTCGTTGTCCATGTTGTTGTTTGCTTGAAATCCCTTTGTGAGGTGGCTGCCTATAAATGCTAAACTTGCATGCTTCTCTCCTTCAAATCCAGAGTAGATATCCCGTTTTAAAATGAATAATCTCGTTTTTGACGGTGAAATAAAGGCTCCGGATATGTTTGATTCAATAGGTTTTTGAAAACTTTTTTTATGCGTTTCCTTGAAAATGGTTTTGATGCCTAGCTTTTGAGATGCTATCGTTATCTTTTGACTCCCAAATGTGTTCTCTCTTTTTTTACCATTTTCAATTCTGAGCTCATAAAAGTTGTTGTTGATTACTAAAGGAAGTTTATGCCAAGTCAAAGCGCTTTCAATTTCAATATTGTAAAGTGCTAGTTGAGTTTTAATATTTTTATCGTAGCTACTCCAGAGTGTGTTAAAAGAAAAATCACAGTCCTCGTTATCTCCGCAAAAATCATATCCGTAAACCTGTTTGGAATAGACTACTTTGTCATTTCTTACATCTTGTATATAGGCAACGAAGTAATAACCTTCCGGAGGGGAAGCTTCGGATGTATCTGTATTGTGTTTGATGTAGGCAAAATAGTTTTCGTTTTCAGACCAGCCTATTGGATAGAATTGAAATTTAAAATCACCTGCCTGAGTAAATACTCTGGGAGCCTTGCTTCGTGTTTCCTGTGCATTAGTTTGACTGAATTGCATCAATAATCCAAAAAGGAAAACACCTAAAATACGATATGAGTTCATAAATATCTTGTTTAAGAGTTGGTATTTTTTGTTTAAGGTACAAAATATATGCCAATTTCATGTTAAAACGGAAAACAAGCCTAAAACATTGATGTTGTTGGTTTTTTTAAGTGTGTTTAATTTGAGAGCTCTCGTTAAATTATGTTAAAATTCTATTTAAATTTGCTTTTTTGTTTAGTATTTTACTATTTTTGTTAAACAGAAAGAGGATTTAAAGAGAATATAAAAAGATGAAAACCAATTTAATCGTAGTTAGCTTATTATTATTAACACTTGTTTTAACAACTAGTTTAACAACACCTCCTGTGGTGCAAAATTTTCAAGGGAAAGC
>JBELDQ010000252.1:0-2998 GCA_042094215.1 Polaribacter sp.
CTATTTGAATATCAAAACTCTCTAAAATATCTATTGCTTCTTGCATGATTGGAAGGTCTGAATCACTTCCCATTATTATTCCTACCATCTTTTTTTGTGTTATCATCTCGAGTAGTATCGAGTGGTTATTGGCTTATGACCTTTATTGTTTCTTTTACCGTTTGTGCAATTTCTCGAGCTTTGTTAATATTGCTATGTACAATGGTTACATGTCCCATTTTCCTGAATGGTTTGGTTGTTTTTTTTCCGTAAATATGCGGTGTTACTCCGTCAATTTGTAGTACTTTCTCTATATTTTGGTATACCACATTTCCGGAGTGTCCTTCTGCACCAACTAGGTTTACCATAATACCAGCAAGCTTACTTTCTGTATTTCCTAGGGGCAAATTTAATACAGTTCTTAGATGTTGTTCAAACTGATTGGTGTAGCTTGCCTCAATGCTATAGTGGCCAGAGTTATGCGTTCGTGGGGCAACTTCGTTTACTAAAATTGTGTTATCATTGGTTTGAAACATCTCTACAGCTAACAAGCCAACGTGCTGAAATGATTTGGCAACTTCCAAAGCAATTTCTCTTGCTTTCTTGGCAACTGACTCTTCAATTCTGGCAGGACAAATTACATATTCAACTTGGTTTGCTTCTGGATGAAACTCCATTTCAACCACTGGATATGTTCTGATATCTCCTTTGGCATTTCTAGCAACAATTACGGCCAATTCGTTTTTAAACGGTATGAGCGTTTCAATGATGCATTGGGTGTCTGGTAAATGGTCTAAGTCACGCTGGTCTTTGACCACTTTTACACCAGTTCCATCGTAACCAAACTGTGCTGATTTCCAAACAAAAGGAAATTCAATGGCATGTTCACTGCAGTACGAAAGTAATGCCGATTTATCCGAGAATCTTTTGTGAGGAGCTGTAGGAATCTTGTGTTCTGTAAAGAAATCTTTTTGTTTTCCTTTGTGCTGAATGGTTTCAATCACAGTAGGTTGCGGATATATCTTTATGCCTTCTTTTTCTAATTGATATAAGGCTTCAATGTTTACATGCTCTATTTCGATGGTTAAAACATCGACTGTTTTTCCAAAGTTGTAGACCGCATCAAAATCTAATAGGTTTCCAATATGGAACTCATCGCATATTGCTGCGCATGGTGCTTCTGGAGACGCGTCTAAAACAGCGGTGTAGATATCGTATTTTTGTGTTTCGCTTAAAAGCATTCTTCCTAATTGACCGCCACCGAGAACGCCTAATTTAAAATCGGAAGAAAAATAATTTTTCACTGTAGTATGTTGGTTGTGTGTTGTTGCTGTAAAAATAAGAATCTATTTGATTCTGAACTATTAAAAGTTGGTGATTTGCAAGATAGTGCCATTTAAATTGGTCACTAAATATTCTCTTGCAAAATAGGAAATGCCCTCTGTGAGAGGTGCTCCATTTAAAATGTTGAATTCGCTATCGTCGCAAAGACATTTCATTCTAATATTGTTTTCAACAACCATTTGAGAACAGTTGCTCGATGGCAAGTGAGGAGCCGATCGCTCGTAGGCTTTGAATTGCTCTCCATTTATATTGTATACAATAATGCCATTGATGCCTCCTGAGGTGTATGCCCATCCTCCAGGAACTAGCAAGTTGTCATAGGAAGGTAGACTTAAATTAATGGTTTCATTGACGGGGACATATGGTAGAATATCATTATTCTCGTTATTGTTTGTGCAGCTACTCAAGGTGAATAGCGCAAAGAGGGCAAAAATAAATGTTCTCATTATTGAAATTTTATAGGTCTGTATTATACGTGGCCAAGTTACAAATATTTTGTATATTCGCACATGAATCTCATACTGATAAAACAGCGATGAGATTTTGTGTTTTATAAAATATAAGTTTACGATTATGAGTGAAGTATCCTATTATACACCTGAAGGGTTAAAAAAATTAAAAGATGAATTGCATCAATTAGAGCAGATTGAGCGCCCGAGAGTTACTCAAGAGATTGCAGATGCGAGAGATAAGGGAGATTTAAGTGAGAATGCAGAATATCATGCAGCAAAAGAAGAACAATCTCTTTTGGAGTTTAAGATAGCGAAATTGAAGAATGTTGTCGCCAATGCCAGGATCATTGATGAATCTCAACTAGACATGTCTAAAATATTGATCCATTCTGTTGTGAAGTTAAAGAATACCGCCAATAAAAAAGAGTTTACCTATACCTTAGTTGCCGATTCTGAGTCTGACGTTAGAAATGGTAAGTTGTCTGTAAAGTCTCCAATTGGCCAAGGTTTGTTGGGAAAGCAAGTAGGTGAAATTGCAGAAATACAAGTGCCGAACGGAATTATGAAATTTGAAATCATAGAGATTTCTAGATAAGCAATTTTTGGAAATGCTTTTGAGCTAATAGCATATCTCTTCTTAAGCTTCTTCCATTAGAAACAAAAAACGCGTTGCATTTGCAGTGCGTTTTTTAGTTATATTTGAAACGAAAAAACAATAGTATGGCTAGTATTTTTACGAAAATTATACGGGGAGATATTCCTTCGTATAAAATTGCAGAAAACCAAGGGCATTATGCTTTTTTAGATATTAATCCCAACGCGAAAGGACACACATTGGTTGTGCCTAAAAAAGAAGTAGATAAGTTATTCGATTTAGATCAGGAAGCCTATACAGCATTGCTTCAATTTGCTAGAAGGGTCGCAAAAGCACTAGAGAAAACCATTCCTTGCAATAGAATTGGAATGTCTGTTGTTGGTTTGGAGGTGCCTCATGCGCATGTGCATTTGATTCCGATGAATCGTGTTTCTGACATGAACTTTACAAGTAAAAAAATGTCGATGCAGCATGAGGATTTTGAACTGTTAGCATCAGAGATTGCGAAAAATTTTGAGTAGCGAATGAAAGATTGGAAAAAAGAAGGGGTTTCTTGGTCATTGTATTTGTTTCTTACTTTAGAAATTTTAAAACCACTGATTTTTGAGGAAGAAATCACACTTCCACT
>JBELDQ010000253.1:0-2985 GCA_042094215.1 Polaribacter sp.
ATTTGTTTGGTTGTATTGAAAATTGGTGTTTGGTTCAAAAACCATAGGAAGTTTTTGAGCCTCTTCCCAACTGGCAATTACTTTTGCATTGTAATCCATCATGTTAGGAAGTCCAGAAGTATGGGTAAGCACCTGTTGAATCGTTATATTTTTCCAAGTTTCTGGAATATTTTCTAAATAGTTTGAGATTGGGTCTTCTAAAGTAATTTTTCCTTCTTCAACCAATTGCATGACGGCAACTCCTGTAAAAGCTTTCGTCATCGAGTTGATAGCGAAGGTTGTTGTTGCATCTACTGGAACCTCATCTTCAATATTGGCGATTCCGTAGCTTGCATTTTTGATGATTTTATTGTTTTTGGTGATGACTAATTGCAACCCTGGGATTTTTTTAGTTTTCATTTTTGATGCAATTAATGCGTCAATGGCATCAGATTGACACAATCCGCTGAAGCATGTTACTAGTGTAAGTGTGAAAGAAAATAAATATTTCATGTGTTTTTTGTGTATTTATCCCTTCGACGGAGCACTTGCTCGTTTGTTACATGTGCCTTGTTTTATTTTCTTGTATGTACATAATCAAACGAATCTCTCAAGAGGTCTTTTTTAAACAATTAGGAAGGATGTTTTTGTTAAATAAATGGTGACTCATTGTATATCTTATTGTTTTATGTTTGCTTTGTTTATAGTTCTTTATCAAGCAGTGCGTCATCTACAATACCTGCAACTACCTCAATTATTGAATTGTGCACTGGTTGATCCTTGCTCCCATTTGTTAGTAAAACGATGGTTAAATGATGCGCAACAAATTTTCGATACCCGGTTTGTAACCCTCCTGTAAACCCATAAGAAACAGCATTGTTATTGGAGCGGTATATTTTCCACCCATGTAGGAAGGTAGCTGTTTTATTGGTGTAATTAAAGGGTTGCCACATGTTTAATTTGGTCTCCTTTTGAAGTAGAGTATTGTTGTCAAGTTTTTTGTTCCATGCTATAAAGCTTTTCAAAGTGGTGTTTAAACCATTTGCAGCATGTGATCTTTTTTGAAAGTTGGGTGTTACTTTACGATACTTTTTTAGAGGTTTGACATAGTAATACCGACTTGCTCGATGTGTAATCGAATCACCAAAATTAGAGGAGAAAAAAGTATTTTTAAGATCGTTTTGGAATTGATTCTTTAAAATAAAACTTTCTAAAGTTTGTCCAGTAATCTTTTCAATGAGTTGTGCGAGGATCCAAAAATTAGTCTGATTGTATTCGTATTGACTTCCTTTTTCAAAGGAAATGTTTTGTTTGAAAAGTTTCTTTTGCAATGCTGTATTCGATAGGGTTCTGTCTGTAAAGCTAAAATCGGGCAGTCCAGAGGAATGTGAGAGCAAATGTACTACTTGAACTTTTTTCCATGAGTTGGGTAGCTTAGGGAGATATTTTCCTATGGTATCATCCAAAGAAAGCTTTCCCTGTTCTATAAGTTGGAATATAGTTGTAGATACAACAACCTTAGTTATTGAATATAAAGGGAATATGGTGTGCTCATTTACAGGTATGTTGTTTTCAACGTCTGCTTTCCCGAAGTAACCTTCATAGATAATGCTCCCGTTTTTTACAACCCCTAATGCCAAGCCTGGAATTTCGTGGATATTGATTTGTTCCTCAATGAAAGTATCAATCGCTTGTACTGTTCTTATTTTTTTGTGTTGTTTTTTTGACATGACACATTTAAAAATAGGGGTACCAATATGACTATTGCAATGACTTTATTCATTTCTAATCGATTTTAATAGAAAAGACACAACTGTTTTTCTTTTGTGACAATGGCATGGATTTAAAAGTTTTCCAAGTAGGATCAAATCGATTTTTAAGATCTCTGTAATATTTCCTCCTGTCTTCCATAGAATTTTGCAAAAATAACGCTGCAAGGACATCCCTTACAGCGCTTTGTTGGTTGTATCCAGATCTAGTAAATTAGGATTTTTAGAACTTTGAAATGGATGCGTTTAGGAAAAACATATTGAAAGACTATTTGGTACTATATTTATGAGTTAAAGTAGCTATTTCTCGTGTAATTTGTGTTGGTGAATTGCAATCGCAGTTGGTCAGTCCAACCACATAAATATCTGAATCAGGTAGGTACACGCCCATAGATTTAAATCCGAAAATGTGACCTCCATGTTCTCTGCTAGAAACTCCGTTGTTTGCTTTAAGGTGCCACCCGTATCCATATTGTATCTTTTCTCCATTTGAGAGGGTTGTAGTTTGTAAATGCTTTTTTGGTGGTTTCTTTTCCGATTAAAAGGTTGTTTTTTAGTGCTTCTTGCCAGGTAAACAAATCAGCTACTGTAGACATTAAAGAACCTGAAGCATAGGGTACTGAGAAATTAATTTTTCTATTATTTACATAATGCGTTCTTTTATGGAAGCCCGATGCTCTATTTTTAATTATTTTCTGATGGCTCGCATAGTATGAAGAGTTCATGCCTAGTTTTTTGAAAATGTGTTCTTCTATAAAATCAGCATAGGTTTGTCCTGTGATGTTTTCGATGATAGCGCCTAAAATAAGGTATCCAGAATTGTTGTATTTGAATTTTTCTCCGGGAGCAAAGTCCATTGACTCATTCTTAAAAAAGGCTATCATTTGAGAGGGTGTTTGGTTTTTTTGAGCAATTGTATTGAGTCCTCTGACTCTTGTAAAGTCTTTAATTCCTGAGGTGTGTGTAAGCAAATGATGTATTGTTATCTTGTGTCCTTGTGTAGGATAATTTGGTAAAAATTTAGTAATCTCATCAGTGACCTTTAATTTGCCTTTTTCTTCAAGCATTAAAATAGCAATAGCGGTAAATTGTTTCGTCATCGAAGCGATTTGGAAGACATTCTCTGTATGCATCGGTACGTTTAATTCCAGATTTGAAAGCCCCAAGGCTTTCTTGTAAAGAATCTTTCCGTTTCTAGAAATTAAAAAAGTCGCTCCAGGTGTATTGGCATTAAATT
>JBELDQ010000254.1:0-2981 GCA_042094215.1 Polaribacter sp.
TGCCGGGTGTTACTTGCGGAGGAACACCAATTTTAGGATTGGATGTTTGGGAACATGCATACTACTTAAATTACCAAAACAGAAGACCAGATTACATCAATGCTTTTTTTAATGTAATTAACTGGAATGAAGTTGCAAAGCGATACGCTGCTGCTAAATAAGCAAGGTTAATTTTTCACTTCATAGTACAATACATAAAAAAGCACCTCAAATGAGGTGCTTTTTTTATCGTTAGAGTCGCTGCGAAAGAGGTCTCTTTGCAACAACGCCCTGTTGTTTAGTAGGCTCTTTTATCACTTCCCTCGTAGAAGTTTATAAACGCTTCGTTTACAACTCTATGACCACCATCTGTAGGATAATCTCCCGTAAAATACCAGTCGCCAAGGTTCTTCGGACAAGCAACATGTAAATTTTCCACCGATTGATAAATAACCTCTACCTTCGAAGTGATTTCAGGCGTCTTTAAAATTTCAGCAATCTTTTTAGAAATTTCTTCTGCTGTAAAAGGAGCGTAAATTTCTTTGACAAAATTCACAATTTCACTATCTGAATTTCCGCGTTGCGCAATAGACTTCACATACACCTCATCAACAATGTGGTACTGATTTGTGTCTTTCAGTAACGCTAAAGCGGCTTTAAAAGCAATAAAATCGCCAATTCTAGCCATATCAATTCCGTAGCAATCTGGGTAACGGATTTGAGGAGCCGAAGAAACAACGACTATTTTTTTAGGCTGTAGTCTATCTAATATTTTAATGATACTTTTCTTAAGAGTGGTTCCTCTCACAATACTGTCATCAATAACAACAAGATTGTCTGTAGGTTTTACCACACCATACGTCACATCATACACATGCGCTACCAAATCATCTCTACTGGTATCATCTGAAATAAACGTGCGCAACTTCACATCTTTAATAGCTATTTTTTCAAAACGAGCTCGCTCAGACAGTATTTCTGTTACTGTTTCTGCAGATAACTTTCCATCTCCGGCTATAATTTTTTCAGTTTTCTGTTGATTCAATACGTCCTCTGCAGCCTCTGTCATTCCAAAGAAAGATGTTTCTGCTGTATTTGGAATAAAAGAAAATACCGTATTTGAAATATCGCTATCAATTGATTTTAAAATCTGAGGAAACACGAGCTTCCCTAAATTTTTACGCTCATTGTAAATGTCAGCATCACTTCCTCTTGAAAAATATATGCGCTCAAATGAACATGCTTTTAACGGTTGCTGCTCTAATACTGGTTGCACAAAAGTTGCACCACTCTTTTTTATAATAAGTGCATGACCTCGCTCTAATTCTTTAACATTCTCAATTGCAACATTAAAAACCGTTTGAATAACAGGCCTTTCAGAGGCTACCACAACCACTTCATCATCTTGATAGTAGTATGCTGGTCGTATACCTGCCGGATCTCGCAAAACAAAAGCGTCTCCGTGCCCCACTAAACCGGCCATAGCGTAACCACCATCCCAATTTTTTGCGGAGCGTTTCAAGACCTTTTGTAAATCTAAATTCTCCTCAATGAACGGAGAAGCATCTTTTTTACTAAAGCCTGCTTCTTTTGCTCTTAGGTACAAACTAGAAACTTCATCTTCTAGGAAGTGTCCGATTTTCTCCATCACTGTTACCGTGTCAGTAAACTCTTTTGGATGCTGGCCTAAATCTACCAACTCATCCAATAACTGTCTAGAATTGGTCATGTTAAAATTTCCTGCAACAATTAAGTTTTGATGCTTCCAATTAGACTGACGCAAAAAGGGATGTACACTTTCAATACTATTATTACCAAAGGTCCCGTAACGCACATGACCTAGAAATAGGTTCCCAACATAAGGCATGTGTTCTTCTTGCCAGTCAACATCATCTTTTTTATCTGGATGTGTCTCTAACACACCATTCAATCGGTTGTTAATTTGCCCAAAGATGTCTTGAATTGGTTGGGATTTATTTGAACGAACTCTGCTAATATATCGTGTTCCTGGTGCTACATTAAACTTTACACTTGCAAACCCCGCTCCGTCTTGTCCGCGGTTGTGTTGTTTTTCCATTAACAAATACATTTTGTTAATTCCATAAAACGCGGTACCGTACTTCTCTTTGTAATACTGTAATGGTTTTAGCAAGCGCACCATTGCGATGCCACATTCATGTTTTAAAGCGTCACTCATTTTATTGTTCGTTGTTTAGTGTGTGTTGTTGTCTTCTGTTGTAAAAAAAAATCCGCAGCAAAAAGCGCGGATTTGTATGTTATGAAATAT
Organism: Polaribacter sp.; assembly: GCA_042094215.1. Taxonomy (GTDB): domain Bacteria; phylum Bacteroidota; class Bacteroidia; order Flavobacteriales; family Flavobacteriaceae; genus Polaribacter. The sequence goes on from JBELDQ010000254.1 coordinate 2,267, forward strand.
CAAATTGTGTTAGTTTCTTAAACGCTTTCAAGCGCTCTTTCACTTCATCTTGCGTAAGTTCCTCCATTCTAGAGGTTCCAAACTTCTCTACACAAAAGGAAGCGAGATTGGATCCGTAAATAATTGCGTTCTTCATATTCTCGTAAGAAGTATCTCCTGTTTTTGCTAAATACCCACAAAATCCTCCTGCAAAAGTATCTCCTGCTCCGGTAGGGTCAAAAACCTCTGCCAAAGGCAATGCCGGTGCATAGAACATATTGTCTTGTTCAAACAACAATGCGCCATGCTCGCCTTTTTTAATCACCACATACTTAGGCCCCATTTCATGAATCTTCTTTGCTGCATTTACCAATGAATATTCTCCACTTAACTGGCGTGCTTCTTCATCATTAATGGTAATCACATCAATTCTCTTCATCACCTCATGAAGATCATTCAAAGCAATATCCATCCAAAAGTTCATGGTATCTAAGACCACTAATTTTGGTCTGTGTTTCATTTGATCTAAAACCGATGCTTGCGTCAATGGGTGTAAGTTCCCTAACATCACAATGTCAGCATCTTTAAAGTTCTCAGGAACTACAGGTGCAAAATGTTCTAAAACATTCAACTCCGTAACCAAGGTGTCTCTCGAATTCATATCATTGTGATACTTCCCACTCCAAAAGAATGTTTTCCCTTCCTTAATAACTTCAACACCATCCGTATTGATCCC
>JBELDQ010000255.1:0-2973 GCA_042094215.1 Polaribacter sp.
TTGGTCGATTAAAAGCCGTCTTTCTAATTCACTTTGTAATTTTTAAGATTACAAACAAGAAAGACAAAAAAATAAAAGTTATAAGTGAACAAACCTTACAGATGTTGAATGTTACAAAATAGAATACGATTGTGGTCTATTTTGTAGAAAGATGTGATTCCTTCTTTATTCGATGATGATTTTTTTTGAAGCTTTGAATTGATTTTTCTTAAAAAACACCATAAGATAAGTACCCTTTGCCAGTTTTGAAACATTCATATTGAATGCTGTTTCTGTTGTATTTACATCCATTTCTAAAACCTTTTTTCCTGTTAAAGAGAATACCTTAATTGTATCGAGGGTATTTAAATTTGTTTTTATATTGATAAGCCCGTTTGTTGGATTTGGAAAAAGTTGTAATTGATTCTCAAAAGAAGTTTCATCTATAGATAACGTTTCAGAGCCAAAAAATTCAATTTCAGCAATGGTACTCCATGCACTCGTTCTTGTGTTGCCTGCACTGTTAAATCGGCCATATCCAATGATTTTAACATAACGTGCGCTTGTTGTAATCTCATATTGATTGAAATCCATTGTATTGGTTGCGGTGAGTATTAAATCCCCAGAAGTTGGCAACACCATTGTAAAATTGGATGCTTCTGTACCTGTTGTGGATCCCCAAATTTGATACCCAAAAGAATCTGATTTATTTGTGGTACTAAATTGGATTAAATTAAGGTCATATTCTGTTCCTAAATCATAAATAATATATTCTCCATCTCCTTTGTAATCTCCTGCTAAAACAGCACCATCTTGTGCCGCCCAAATAGATGCACTCGTATTTACTTTGTCCAATGTGTTGATTGCCACTTCGGGTGGACTGTCACTTGCGTTGTCACTTGAAAAGGAATGAATTGAAACAGGTCCTCCTCCAGGGACATCATTAATCAAGGGGTATAAATCTGTTAAATCTGCACCCTCTTGTGAAACTGTTAGCGTTCTTACAATATCGTCTCCTCCAGGATCTTGTGTAAAAGTTACGGTACCACTTCTATTGCTGGTTGCTGTATTTGCCGTTACAGATAGGGAAACGGTCGCATCTCCAGTGCCAGAATTTACATCTATAGTTATCCAAGCATCGTTAGACAAAGCAGTCCAACTTACATTTGCTGTTACAAAAACATCATAACTAACTGCATCTGCTGGAAGTGATTGCAAGCTACTCACTGTTAACGCCTCTGGAATTTCTATTGTACAATTACCATCCGTTATGTTTGCTCCTAAATGATTTAGAAAACAAGCCCCAATTCCGTCACCAACCATCGCATCGGTAGTTGGCGTATACGTACCTAAGTTAGCTCCTTTTCCTGTAGCACCCGTTCCAGAAAACGTAAAAATTTCACCAGCAGTGGTAGCAGTAATTCCTGTTTCTTCAGAAAAACCAGTATTGGTAACCCCTAAAGAAGTTCCTGTGTAAACATTTCCTGTATATGATAATGTAGTTCCAAGATCGTCATAAGCAGTAGCAGTATCCCCAGAAATAACATCTGATAAATTCGCATTACCTGCAACAAAATAAATTAAGTTATTTGAAACATTTCCAGTTGGGTCTGTAGTTCCTTTATCTGTATTGTAATACAATGGCGCATTTGTATTGATAATCGTATTGTTAGAAAGGGTTATGTTTTCAGATTTCTGATAGCCATTTGATGTATTGGTAGAGGTACACGCTACGGCAGCGTTTGCGCTTCCCCCGATAAATGTGATTCCGTTATTCCATTTCGCTTGTTCCTCTACGGTGATACAATTTTGAATGTAATTGTTTGTGATTTCATGGTTGCTATCTGTAATTCTAATGCCCCCAGTACCATCAATATTTTCACCTAAAAAGTAATTTCCATCTACGGTAGCATCCGAACCATGACGTAGGACTAAAGAACCTCTACATCTTCTAAAAGTATTGTTCGTATACCGATTTCCTTTACTTTTATTTGTGATGATCTCATTTTCGCCATCCGCTTCAACAAAATAGTTATTGCTCACGGTTACATCACTATTTACATTTTGATATTCACTCGTTCCAATACGGATTGTTTCACTATCTCCAGCATTGCTTAAGGTGTTGTCAATTTTTTCATATTTATAGAAATAATTATTGCTAATTGTATGGCCAATGGTTGCACATGGATCTGCTTCTGCATTGTACTGGTATTCTGCTAAAATTAATGCACCTGCACTTGCTTTATTCATAAAAGAACAATTAATTACGGAGTTGTAAGTACCGTATAGCACAATCCATCGGTGTTTTGTTATTGAGGTTGTACCATCATCTGCAATATCATCTGGACTCAGAGCCAAACCATCGATTGCACAATTTTGAATGGTACTATGATTTGCATAATCAGATCCGTTTCTAAATTGTATAAAGTTACTCGCTCCATAACCACCTTTCCAATGAAACCCATCAACTACCACATAATCGCCACCAATATTCATTTGTAAACCACCAGAAAAAACAACACCTCCTGGCGATGCTGCTCTAAAAATTATAGGATTTTCTGCGGTTCCATTTCCAATAAAGTCGATTCGTTCATCGGAACTGTAAACACCATCCTCTAAGATTATTAGATCTCCTGCGACATATGTATTGTTTTCTAAATCTTCTGGATCGCTAATGTTATAGGTTGTTTGACTATATGTCGAAACAGTTAAAAGAAAGAGCAAATAAAAAGTATATTTAGTCATTATTGTAGGTTTTAATAATTGGTTTACCAGATTGGTTCACCAAATATACCGATTTTTTATTTATTTTAATATTGCTATTTATTATGAAAAACGAATTGGTTTTGTCTTTTATCGCTTCCAAGTACCTCCATAGCTATAGTTAGGATTGTCTTTTTTAACGTCCATAAGACACTCTTTACAAACAAACACCCATTCTTTTGGGTTTTTATATTGCACTCGGTACATCGTAGGGAAATCTACTTTACAAAT
>JBELDQ010000256.1:0-265 GCA_042094215.1 Polaribacter sp.
TTTTCGCTTTGCGATAACAATGTCCTCGTATTTAGCATCTGCCAATGAACTCACGTAATTTTCTCTTGATGTAATTGTACCAAACCACGGTAACATTTGTTTAGCAGATACCTTAAAACGTTGCGCTCCTGTTCTAGTTTCTGGCTCACTTACAAAGTAACCGACACCAAATTCGGTATTAGGAATGGTATTGACTTCATTTACTTTTTCGGAAGCTCTTTTGTATTGTAACTCAAACTTTTGAATTTCTGGATTGTTTGTTAAG
>JBELDQ010000256.1:275-2462 GCA_042094215.1 Polaribacter sp.
TGGTGTATTTCTATCAAAAGTTTGCGTTAAATAGGTTGCCATTACTACACCATCATCTGTTGCAATACCAAAGAGTGCAATAAACCCAACCCAAACTGCTACACTTAAATTAATTGGGTGCATCTGGAATAAGTCTCGCATATTTTCCCCAAAGAAATTGAAGTTTAAAAACCAATCTTGACCATAGAGCCATATCATTATAAAGCCACCTGCAAACGCTACTGCAATACCTGTAAAGACCATTAATGAGGTTGCCACAGAACGGAATTGGAAATACAGTATTAAAAAGATAATTGCCAAAGCTAAAGGCACAACAATCGATAAGGTTTTTTCAGCTCTTAATTGATTTTCGTAAGTTCCCGTGAAGGCATAGTTGATTCCTTTCGGAACTATCAATTCACCAGAATCTATCTTTTCTTGAATCAATGCTTGTGCATTTTCAACAACGCTTACTTCAGCAAACCCATCCAATTTATCAAACAAGACATAACCTACTAAAAAAGTATCTTCACTTTTTATGACTTGTGGACCTTGTTCGTAACGGATTGTTGCCAATTCATTTAAAGGCACAGGACTGCCTTTTTCAACTGGCACATAAATTTGTTCTAAATCAGTTGGGTTAGCTCGCATTTCTCTTGGGTATCTTACTCGAACACCGTATCGCTCTCGACCTTCAACCGTTTGGGTTATTACCATACCGCCAACTGCCACTTTCAAAACGTTTTGAACCTCTTCAATGGTAACGCCATAACGTGCTATTTTTTCTCTGTCAATATCAATGAGCAGATAAGGCTTCCCTACAATACGGTCTGCAAAAACCGCTTCCTGCTTAACGCCTTCAGCCTGTTTCAAAATGTTTTCCAATTGTATCCCAAATGCTTCTATTTGTTTTAAATCTTGACCCTTTACCTTGATTCCCATTGGTGCTCTCATTCCTGTTTGTAACATTACCAATCGGGTTTCAATAGGCTGTAGTTTGGGTGCAGAGGTTACGCCTGGAAGTTTTGTAACTCTTACAATTTCATTCCAAATATCGTTTGGTGATTCAATTTTTGGTCGCCAGTTACGATAGTACTCGCCATCATCATCTTCAATTAATTGAGACCTTTTGATAGTGGTGCTGGGTCTAAAGCTGATTCTGTTCTTCCTGCCTTACCAACTACAGTTTCAATCTCTGGAATACTTGCTACAGCCATATCCAATTGTTGTAAAACACGTTTGTTTTCTTCTACGCCAGAATGTGGCATTGAGGTTGGCATTAGTAGAAATGAACCTTCGTTTAATGATGGCATAAACTCTTTGCCTGTATTTTTCATAATGAAAAAACCTGCGATGACTATTGCTGTTGGTACGGATAAAAACAATAGTTTATTATCTAGACACCATCTCAAAATACGTCTGTAGTATTTTATAAATAATGAGAAAACACCTAATAAACCGAAGCATATAACGCTTACAAAAATGAGATTCCAAAAAATACTTTTGTCAACTCCTAACGGTCTCCAATATTCGGCTAACAAGAATACAATAGCTGATACAGAAATAATGATATTGATAAGATTCGCTTGTTTCTCTGATACTATCCCTTGTTGCTTTATAAGTGCAACAATTCCAAACCCAACCAATATTAACCCCAACCAATAACCGTAAACTATGGCAACAACACCTAGCACTATTAAAACGCCATTTAAAACATATATAAAATTGATTTTAATACTTTTCTTTCTGAATAAAAAAGCTGCAAAAGGCGGTATCAAGAATAAGGCAACAATAATAGATGCGGTTAATGCAAATGTCTTTGTGAAGGCTAACGGTCTAAATAATTTTCCTTCTGCACCAATCATAGTAAATACAGGTATGAAACTGATAATAGTGGTCATTACTGCGGTTACGATTGCACCAGACACTTCGGCTGTTGCGTTATAAACTACCGTATTTATGGATTGTGTTCCATTATCTTCATCTAAATGCCTTATAATATTTTCTGAAAGTATGACACCCACATCTACCATTGTTCCGATAGCAATAGCAATACCTGATAGAGCTACTATGTTTGCATCGACTCCAAAGAACTTCATTGCTATAAAAACCATCAATACTGCAACGGGCAATAAGCCAGAAATCAATATAGAAGCTCGAAGATTAAACACCATTATGATTATAACCAAAATGGTAATCAATATTTCA
>JBELDQ010000256.1:2472-2962 GCA_042094215.1 Polaribacter sp.
AATATCTTTTATTCTGATTGATGTATAGTCTTCGGAAGTGACTACCGCATTTTCAATGTCTTCAATAGATTTTACATAACCCAAACCACGTACTAAATACTCTGCATTATTGATTTCAATAGTTTGTGCACCAATGTCTTTATTACTTTCCTTAACTGCTTTTACAACTTGATTTAAACCGATATTGTATTGTCGCATCAATTCTGGATTTACATCCACTTGGTACTCTTGAACATAACCACCAATAGAAGCTACTTCAGAAACGCCACTTGCAGAGGATAAAGCATATTTTACATAGTAGTCTTGAATACTTCGCAATTCCTGTAAGTCCCAACCACCAGTAACATTTCCCTTTTCATCACGACCTTCGAGTGTGTACCAGAATATTTGTCCTAATCCTGTTGCATCGGGACCTAATGCAGGATTAACACTTTCTGGTAATAAACCACTTGGTAAGGAATTAAGTTTTTCGAGAATACGACTTCTACTC
>JBELDQ010000257.1:0-2952 GCA_042094215.1 Polaribacter sp.
GGTTAAATGGTTGCCAATTATTAGCTACTGCCTGATTTTTTAGCGCTGCCATATACATCATATTTCTTGTCGTATGATGTGCTCTTGCTACACCTGTGTAATAGGCACCATTTGTCCAATCTGTAGGATGTATTGCAAAAATAGGATGTGCTTCTTGCCACTCCAGAGCCTTAATCATAGCTGCTTTTATCTCAGACTTTTCAATAGAATCTGGTTTTGCAACCTTTTGAGTTGTTGAGCAGCTATACAAAAATACAATCGCTAAAAGCGTTAAAATTCTTTTCGTCATTGTGCCTTATTTTTTTAGTTTGAATGTTGTTTCTAAATACTCTTGAGACGATGTTCCTACTTTAACCGTGTAATCTCCTGCCTCTAAAACTTTTTCCATTGAAATTCCTGTGAATTCTAACATTTTAGGTGTTATGGTAAAAGTTACTGTTTTACTTTCTCCAGCATCAAGTTCTATCTTTTCAAAAGCTTTTAATTCTTTATCTGGTCTGGTTACCGAGCCTATTTCGTCTTTAATGTACATTTGTACAGCTTCTTTAGCCTTCATGCTTCCATTATTGGTTACTTTAACACTTACAGTAAGTTCTGTTTCTGGTGTGATTTCTCCGCTAGAAATTGAAATATCTGAATACTCAAAATCACCATAACTCAATCCGTGTCCAAAAGGATAAATTGGCCCATCTTCTAAAAATAAATAGCCTTTTTTATAGTTAATTTCTTTCATACTATAATGATAAGGCAACTGTCCAATAGACCTAGGAATTGTAACTGGTGATTTACCTGATGGTGACACCTCTCCAAAAATGATTTTCGCCGTCGACTCATCTCCAAATTCACTCAAATCCCAGATATCTAAAATAGCATCTGCTTCCTCTGCTATGGTATTAATGGCTAAAGTTCTTCTGTGTTTTAGCACAACGATTACAGGTTTTCCTATAGCTGAAATTTTCTCAATTAGTTCGTTTTGGGCACCTACAGGTTCAATAGTTGCTCTATCTCCAACGGTATTTTTAAAGTATGCTTCTTTAGCGGTAAACTCATCGCCTCCTAAAAACAGAATGGCTACGTCTGAATTTCGTGCCATGTTTACCATTTTAGAAATTGCTCTAGGGTCTGCGTCTATTAAGCTAGGATTTCCTTTGGCTTCATCGGTTAAATTAAAACCTTTTTCTGCAACATATTTAATATTTGAACCTGAAACAGATTCAAACATCGCTTTAGTATCATCACTTAATAATGGGCCTAAAAGCGCAATTTTAGTTGCCTTTTCTTTATTTAACGGTAATGCGTTATTTTCATTTTTTAGTAGAATAATGGATTCTAAATCTGATTCTTTTGCTAATTCTAAAGATGATGCTGCACGAACACCTTTTTTCGTTTCTTCTATATCGATGTATGGATTATCAAATAGTCCAAGAATGAATTTTGTTCTCAACACACGTCTTACTGATCGGTCTATTAGTTTTTCTAATTCTGGATTTTTCTTGACCATTTCTGGTAAATATGAATACGAATCTTCAGCATATAAATCGATGTCAATTCCTGCTTCTAAGCCCATTTGCGCTGCAGCTTCTGGTGACTCTGCAACACCCATAAAGTAATACAAACGTGCGATGTCGTTAGAATCTGAAACTACATAGCCTTCAAATCCCCATTGGTCGCGAAGTACACCAGTTAATAATTCTGGATTTCCGTGGCTGGCAACACCGTTTAAATCTCCGTGTGATGCCATTATACCTAGGCTTCTAGCTTCTTTTACAGCAGCCTCAAACGGCGGATAAATTTCATCAATAAGCGTTCTTTCAGAAATCTCTACGGCTGCAAAATTAGAACCGCCTAATACTTGTCCATAACCTGCAAAGTGTTTTGCTACAGCACCAATATGCGTTCCGTTACCTAAACCTTCATAGTCGCCTTGAACTCCAATGACAGCATTTTTAACCATTTGTGTGGTTAAGTAAGTATCTTCCCCAAAAGCTTCTGACATACGACCAAATCGAGGATCGCGAACAATATCTGCCTCAGGCGAGTGACACATGTGCATCCCTCTTAATCTGGCTTCTCTACCAACCACATCCCATTGTCTTTGTACCAATTCTGGATTGAATGATGCTGCTGATGTTATTGGGCGTCCAAATTTGGTACAGCCTTCTGCATCTACACCATTATAGGATTCTGTGACGAATAATGCTGGAATTCCCCAACGGTTATTTTCTATAATATATTTTTGAAGCTCGTTATTCAACTTTGCAGCAGCTACAGGATCAATATGTTCTCCTGGATTTTTAACACCTGCTATACCTAGTTTTAATTTTTCAATAACTCTTTTAGACAATTTTAAATTGCCATTCTCATCAGGTTTTGTACCAATATTGGCATGAAAAATTCGCATTTGTGCTACTTTTTCTTCAATAGACAACTTAGGCAGCAAAGCTTCTACACGTTCATCTATGGATAATGAGGCATCTTTATAATCTTTTGAAGTTGAAGTATTTTCATTACAGGAATGAAAAAGTATCATCGACGAAATTATGGATAAGTATAGTAATTTCTTCATGTTCTTATTTTATTTGGAAAAGTCCGTTTGACTTTAACTTTTATATTGATTAAAAAGAGTTTATTTTAAGCTGTATGGTATGTTTCCCTGGTGCTAATCGTATAGACTCAAATGCCGAAGGCACTTTTTCGCCATTATGGATTAAGTCTTTTCCGTCTAGACCGTTTAAAGAAAATTCCGCAACCATATTTCCAGGTATTTCAATTTCGTAGGTCTGCAATCTGGCACCGTTATAGGTGTATGTTCCTTTAATTGTTCCTCTTACGGTTGGTACTTCAATGGTACTTGATTTTAACTTACTCATTTGAGGTTTTATCGTAGCGACACTAAAGCCTGGTGTTTTAGGTTTAATTCCCCATAATCCTCTAGGAATTACATTTGCTGGT
>JBELDQ010000258.1:0-2934 GCA_042094215.1 Polaribacter sp.
TCCAATGCAAATGATGTAGCTAAAATCATGCAAATGTATTTGCAAAAGGGGTTTTATGGAGGTAAGCGATATTTGAAAAGTAGCACAATAGACCGATTTAACAAACGCTATTATTCATCGAAAAATATACGTCGAGGTTTGGGGTTTGATAAGCCTCAATTAGACCCGGAGGTAGAGGCGACTTGTGGCTGTGTTTCTGAGCAGAGTTTTGGGCATAGTGGCTTTACAGGAACGTATACTTGGGCAGACCCTAAAAGCAGTATTGTCTATGTTTTTTTATCCAATAGAGTGCATCCTACCATGGAGAATAACAGTTTGATAAAAGAAAATATTAGAACAGAAATACAGCAGCTTATCCAAGATGCTATTGTGTCGGAGTAGAAGATGTTTTGCTATAGAGTGCTGCAATCAGAAGGGATGTTAGAAAATATATACCCGAAATACTCCCTCCGAAAAAATAATATATGAGACTTGTTTGAAGTACATAATATAAAGGAAGAATACTAATGCCGATGCCAAATCTAAAGGTGTCAATAAACTCAATTTCATCTACTTTTTTTAAGATGACCTTCCAAAGAATCCATGGGAATAAGCTGTTTATAATAAAGGGTATTTTATATATTTTTCCAAAATTAATTCGAGGAGGTGTTGTAGGAATATTTCCAGACTGAATCATAGTATTTACGGCTTGTACATCTGTGAAATCTACGTTGTGATGTTGCAGTTTTTGCAGTGTCGCCTCATAATTTTCGTCTAGTGGAATATGAACAGAAAGTTGTTTAAGCTGATTAGAAACAGCTTCTTTAATAGTCTTTACAGACTTGTTTAGCTCTAAAGGATTGTAGAGGTCATTTGCTAAAATTGGCGTTCCATAATGAATCGCAACTTTTGAAGGAAATGTACTCGTACATTGATAGGTTACTCCAACAGGGATAATTTGTATCTGTAAATTAGGATATGTATCGATGGCTCCAAAAACGATTCTCGTAAACCCCTTGCTGAGCGTTCGTATACTTCGTCTGCGATCATGACTCCCCTCAGGGAAAATCATGAGCGCACGCTCTTTATTCAAAATCTCATAACAATCATGAAACACTTGTGTGTTTTTAGACAGTTCTTTAACACCATCTCTTATTCTGTATATGGGCATTAAGTTTAGTGTGGCTAAGAATTTTTTAACGATAGGCTTCTTAAAAATAGCTGCTCTGACTAAATAATGCGTGGTTCTCGGTGTGTTTGTGGTGACCAGCAATGGGTCTAATAGGCCATTTGGGTGATTTACAGCGAAAAGGACAGCTCCTTTTTTAGGAATGTGTTCTTTTCCAACAACTTTTATCTTTTTTGTGTAAAAAAATAATCCTGTTTGAATGTAAATTTTAAAAAATGTGTACCAAATCTCTTTCAAGTCTCTTCAATTAAAATCTTTTCTATAGTAAAGTAGTGATTGCAGGTGGTGATGCCAACAATTCCTATCTTTTGTAATGAATTCAAATATACTCAAAAACTGATAAGAATGTTTTTCTGACGTCAAAAGTTATACATGAATCTTGATGCAAGCTATAAAAGGAAGTGGCTGATGAAGTAAGCAGAACTCTTTTCATAAATATTCCATCCCAGCAACCTTATACTTTTTTCTTTTTTCCCCAATAGGCGGCTAAAGCCATGCCTGAGAAAATATCCCAAATACCCCAAAAAGCAGCGAGTAAAGCCATGCCTCCTAGGCCTTCGAAAAAACCGAAGATCAATAATAAACCGAGGCCTCCATTCTGTATCCCTGTTTCCATCGCAATGGTTTTGGTGTCTGCCCTATTCAATTTAAACGCCTTAGCAGTATAAAAACCAAGAATAAAAGCAAAGATATTATGGAAGACAACTAAAAATAAAACCAAATGTATATAGTTTGCAAATACATCTAAGTTTTGAGAGAACGCGATGCATATGAGTGCAATAAACACGAGCATTGACAAGGGCTTTAGTGTTTTTTCGATTTGTGATGCTATTTTAGGGAGGTAGTGACGTACGAGCATGCCGGAAATTAATGGAATTCCAAGGATTAATAAAACCAATTTAAACAAATCATAAGGATTCAATGCTACCGTTTGTAAGATGCGATTTGTGGGTTCGTATAAGCTGCCCCAAAAATGTAAATTAAAAGGAGTCATAAAAATACAGATTAGAGTCGCAAAAGCTGTTAAGCTCACTGATAATGCCGCGTTTCCTCCCGCCATTTTACTGAAAAAATTCGATACATTTCCTCCAGGGCAAGCAGCAATCATCATCATGCCTAATGCAAAACTAGGGTGTGGGTTTAGCACTAAAATAGCCAAAAAGGTAGCTACTGGTAACAGGATAAATTGGGACAGGACACCCACAAAGACAATTTTTGGTTTTTTTAATAGCCGCTTGAAATCTTGAATTGTGATGCCTAGTGCAACACCAAACATAATGATTCCAATCGCAATATTTAAGACCCATAATCCGCTAGAATCAAAGTTTATTTTAATAGCATCGATAGGTATTGCTTGGTTAGTTTTTAAAGGCATATTCTATAATGTTTGCACCCATTTTTAATGCTTTCTCTCGCACTTCTCTTGAGTTATTGTGTATACTAGCATCTTCCCATCCATCACTTAAATCAGTCTCATAATCGTAAAAACAAATCAATCTGCCTTCATAAAATAATCCAAAACCTTGTGGTCTTTTTTTGTCGTGCTCATGTATTTTAGGGATTCCGTTCTTAAAGGTAAATGTTTGCTTATAGATACTGTGATTTATAGGGATTTCTTGGAATTTTAATTCGGGAAATACTTTATTCATTTCTCTACGAATATAGCTGTCTAGTCCATAATTATCAGAAATATGCAAGAACCCTCCAGAAATTAAGTAGTTCCGTAAATTTTCGACTTCATTTTCAGAGAAATAAACATTCCCATG
>JBELDQ010000259.1:0-2931 GCA_042094215.1 Polaribacter sp.
TTAAGTAGTTCCGTAAATTTTCGACTTCATTTTCAGAGAAATAAACATTCCCATGTCCTGTTAAAAAGACAATAGGAAAATTGAAAATTGTGCTATTGCCAGCGGCAACTGTGGCTGGGTTTTTTGCAATGGTTGTATTTGAATTAGAATTTGTAAAAGCGATTAAGTTGGGCAGAGCAGTGGGGTTAGAATACCAATCTCCACCTCCATTGTACTTTAAAATTGCAATTTCTTGTGCGTTTGTAAAAAGTGAAAAGCCAAAGAAAAAGAAGTATAAGAATCGCTTCATCAAGGAGTACATAGGTGAATTTAAGGCAATATAGTAAAATGATAGATAACGAAGACTAAAAAATAAGATTCTATACAATCCTAATATTCCATGCAGTCGCCTTTTTTATATGAATAACGCTTTTTTAGAAACTTTTTATAAAGATAATTCATTGATTAATGCCACTGTTTGTGTAGCAACAACTGCGGCAGTTTCAGTACGTAATCTGCTATTTCCTAGGCTAACAGGTTTGAAGTTACGCTTCAATGCAGTGTTAATTTCGTTAGGTGTGAAATCACCTTCTGGGCCAATCATAATAAGCACGTTCGAATTCGGTTTAAGAGATGATGCGAAGGAATCCTTTTGCAATTCTTCGCAATGAGCAATGAACAATTCATTGTCAAAACTTTGATTGATAAAATCAGTAAACTTGAGAGGCTGGTTTAATTTTGGTAGTACAAATTTTAAGGATTGTTTCATTGCAGATTGCACAATCTTCTCAAGTCTTTCAGTTTTCAAAACGCTTCTCTCTGAGTTTGAACAAATAATGGGCGTGATTTCATCAATACCAATCTCTGTTGCTTTTTCAAGGAACCATTCCAACCGGTCGTTGTTTTTTGTTGGCGCAATAGCAATATGCAGTGTATATGGCCATGGCTTTTCTTGTTGCTCTGTGTTGGTAATTTGTACCAAACACCTTTTGTCATTCGCTAAAAGTATTTGTACGGTATATAAGGTGTTTTTACCGTCAGTAATGTGTAAAAAATCGCCTTCTTTTTTACGTAAAACTTTTACAATGTGTCGGCTCTCTGTTTTATCAAAAGTGAATTGCGAATCTGATGCGTCGATATCTTTGTTGTAGAATAATTGCATGTCTATAAAGTTTTCATAGTGTCAAAGGTATGAATCTGGATGTGTTTTGTTTAACAGCTGTTATTCAATATTTTTTCTATAGGTTCTTCGTCTTTTATGTGTTATTGGATCAAAATTTTTCCAAATCTTATTGATGGCATCATTTTCTTCTAACTCAGGCGTTCGAATGCAATTTTCTATGCCTTTGGGAGTAAATGTTTGTGTAAATTGATCAAATAGAATGGCTGTTACGCCTTTATTTTGATAGTCTGGGTGCACACCAATTAGGTAAAAGGTTACATCTTTGGCTTGCTTTCTTGCCTTGAGTAAATGAAAAATACCGAAAGGAAATAATTTTCCTTTCGCCTTTTGCAGTGCTTCAGAAAAGGAAGGCATTACAATGGCAAAGGCGACTAATTTATTATTTTTATCAACTACAAATTTGATAAATTCTGGATTGATAAAACTAATATACTTTTTTTTAAAGAAATCAATTTGAGCTTGCGAAATAGGAACGTAGGTTGATAGTTTGGAATAGCTGTGGCTAAATACATCAAACATTTCATCTACATAAGGCATGATTTCTTTTGTTTTCGTGAAATCCAATGCTTTTAAATCAAAACGTCTTTTAATAATAGAACTGATACGCTTATAATAAACGGCATCTACATTTTGAAACTTAAATTTATTTTCCAAATATTCTTTTTCTTTGACGTATCCAAGCTTTTCTAAATGATCTTTGTAGTAAGGGTGATTGTACCAGGTAATCATGGTACCCAGGTGATCAAAACCATCTACAAGAACCCCTGTTTTGTCGAGGTTGTTAAAACCTACCGGGCCTTCTATATAGGTTAGGTTATTTTGAGACCCAATTTCCTTTACCTTGTCCAATAGAACCTTTGTCACAGCAATGTCATCAATCATGTCAAGCCATCCAAAACGCATTTTTTTAATGCCTTGTTGGACTACTTCGAAATTGTTAATAATAGCAGCAACTCTTCCTACAATTTTATTTTTTTTGTAGGCTAAAAAATAGCGAGCATCCGCATGTTCAAAAACAGGATTTATTTCTTTATTAAATACCGCTACTTCGTCTTTGACAATAGGAGGCACCCAATATGCATTGTTCTTATAAAGTGAAAAAGGAAAAGTAACAAATTGTTTCAATTCCTTTTCTGTGAAAATTTCTTTTATGGTAATCATGGGCTAAAGTTATTGAAGAGGTCTTTACTAACTGTCGTTCTTAGTAGTGTCTTTCTTTTTTTTCTTTGTTTTTTTCTTTGTTTTTGTTTTTTTCTTTGTTCCTTTTAAGAAACCGAGGAAACCACCTTTTTTCTTTTTAGCATTTTTTTTAATCGCTTTTTGCGCCGTAGACTGTATCCTTTGTCTTGTTGGTCTTTTTCGAGAAAATGTATTTTTTTCTTCTTTTTCTTTCGCTTTTTTCTTTTGCTTAAAATTAAAAAACTTTACAATGTTATCTATAAATCTTCCAAAGAATTTTTTGTTACTAAGCGATCGAGGTGTAAATGGAGTTATTGTATTCCCTTTAGCATCTATTTCTTTATATGGAATTACATGTCTGTCTAAACGGAAAGAAAAGCCAATGGCTGCATATGTTTCTGTTGTTTGTCCGCTAAAATTTAATCGCGCGGCCGCATCAACTTGAAAATGTCTGTTGACCAAGTAGGCGATTCCAACTCCAAAGTTTTGAGTATTGATGAAACTGTTATGACTTCCTTTGTATTCTAAAAATGAGGACCATTCTCTATCAAAAGCATAGGTTCCCGTAAGTATATAAGATAGCTCGGCGT
>JBELDQ010000260.1:0-2931 GCA_042094215.1 Polaribacter sp.
GTTACATATGTCCAAACCAAATACAGAAATATCTTTAGAGCACTATTTAAAATTGAGATAGGAGTTTAGATGGTGAAAATTAAAGCGAATCTTGTCCTTTTAATTAAATAGGGGGTAGCATGCTATTCTCTCCATAAAATCGTTTATTTTTGACAGCACCGTTGTCTGTAATGCACATGAAGAAAGTCGAACTCCAAAAACAAGAATTGCGCAAAGAACTATTGCTAAAACGCAATAACTTGATTTCACGTGAAAAACTAAAATACGATGCTTGGATATGCAATGCATTAGAAAATATCATTTTTGAACATAATTGCGCGGTTGTACATGCCTATTTACCGATAGGTAGCGAAATAGATCTTCGACCGTTACTTGCAAATTTATTAGAAAAAAAGATTGTTGTTGTGGTTCCAAAAACATTAAAAGATAGATGTTTAGAACATCTTGTTTTGTCATCTTTAGATCAATTAGAGCAAGGCCTATATGGTACTTGTCATCCAAAAGAAAGGATTGTTTTTCAAGGGGAAATAGATGTAATTATTGTGCCAGGACTGGCCTATGATCAAGAGAAGTATCGACTTGGATATGGAGGTGGTTATTATGATTCATTTTTGGCAGAACATCCAAATGCACTTTCTATAGGGGCTTGTTATCCGTTTCAAAAAGTAGCGGAAGTTCCTAGAGAAAGTCACGATGCTTGTTTAGATTTGCTCTTGGTTAGGGAATGAATAAGCCCTGCTTATTTAATGTAAGATGAATGATTTAATGAGATTATCGAGTACTACATTCTTTATAATGAAGCTTTAAATAAAGCACCAAAGGGTTTGCGGTAAACCCTCTGATGCTTATCATTGAAAATTTTCATTCATTCGTTCATTCATTCGTAGTTTATTTTTAAATGAGTATTCACTTTTTCTGTGAGTACAATCAAAACAAAAGTAATTGACGTAATATCGAATTACTTTTTCAGAGCATTAAAATTAAACATTCTTCTTTTTCATGAATTTTCATTTCCCTCCTTCATTTGTGAAACAAATGTTTTTAATCACAAGGAGCTATGATCTTCTTTTCATAGAATTTTCCCTTAATGTCGATAATTAAAAAAAAACCATAGAACAAAAAAACTAAAGAAAAATTTAATACCGATACGATGACATCAAAAATATGCAAAAAGCTTCTCGATATTTATAAATATCGAGAACAAAGTTAGCCTTGTATACTGATTAGTAGTGTTTTATTTTTTGTGTGCACTTGTGATTTTCTATCTTTACCCCATATTAATAAATTTCATTGTGATACAAAAAGAAGGAATTCTAGATCAACAGCTTCATGTATATTGCTTTAACTGGGGTAATTTTAGACCTCTTTTTTTTTGCATTCTTTCCAAATTTTTTTTCAGCTTGTGGGCAAAAATCAATCTAGCAAGACCCACGTATTTGAGTAGTGTCATTTTGGTGTTTGTAATTTGTTTTAGTGTTCATGGACAAGTTCAAGATTCTTTACCCAATAGATCAACGGATGAACTGTTTGAATTGTATCAGAGAACTAGAAAAAAGCAAACTAAAATAATCATTGCTAACACATTTTTAGAAAAAGCAAAAGAAAAAAAGGCTGTACAAGAAATCATTTTAGGGTATTATATGCTTGAAGATCTTCACCAAAATACCAATGCGCTCATTTACCTCGATAGTGTGATTTATGTTAAAAATAAGAATAAAGGGAAAGTCTTTTCAATTTTAGATTATTTAAACAAGGCATATTATTTCGAACAAAATAAAGACTTTGTGAGTGCAATAGATAGGTATTCATACGTAAATACCTTCGCAAGAAAATCGAATAATATTAATTTGATGTTTTTGTCTAGCTATAGTATTGGCATTTTAAAAGTAAAAATGAACGAGTATGATGAGGCCTTAAAGTTCTTAAAGAAGACTTTGAATTATAATCTTGATAGAGGAAGGGAACATTTGGTTTTAGCTTCAATTCTGGAAATTTCAAATGTGTATTCAAGAATTAAGAATGTTGATTCTTTGAATGTGTATATATCTTTAGGGAAAGCGCTTTCTGTAAAGTTAAAGGACAGCATGTCTTACCATCATTTATCAGTGCATGAGTCCATAGCTGAATACCAAAGTGGAAACATACGGAGTGCTATTTTAAATTTGGAAAAAGAGAGACGATTTTATGAAAAAAGGAATAAACTGAAGTGTTTGATATTCCCATATTTTCATCTTGCGAAAGCATATAACCTGGAAGAAGATACCAAAACCTCAATTTCCTATTTGAAAAAAGTGGATTCAATATTTCAATTAATAAATGCTGTTTATCCTGTTGTACGAGAAACTTATGAGCAACTCATTGAACATAGCAAAGATGTTGATAATTCAAAAGATCAACTATTTTATGAGAGCCAGTTAATTCGTTTTGATAGTATTGTGAATCAAGTTGATTTAAGTACAAATGACGTTATTTTTGGCCCATTGTATTCAGACGAATTGCAAATATTGGCAACCTCTTTAGATACAATTCCTCTGGTGTATCCTGTCTATTCAAGTGGGCAGTCAAAATTTACAGCCCCAAATATTATTAAAACATCTCCAGATAAAACAGTTTTTCGAAAAGAGTTAACAACGTATATCAAAGAGTATTTAATTGGCGGGAATGTGATTATTGTGAGTGATGAAAAACCAGCAACTATTCGCGCTGCTAATACTATGAAAACCAATTTAAAATTGGGGGAATCTTATATAGATACCGTAACTGTAATGACTCCAATAGATGGTTATATTGAAAAAGAACGTTTCTTAGAACTTTTAAAACCAAATAGAAAAAATTGGGTTGTACTTGCAACGGATAAAAATGTAGTTGTTTCTGATGTAATTAATAGCTTAATTAGTTTGCCTGAAGAAACATTTGCAAAGCTGTTTACAT
>JBELDQ010000261.1:0-2928 GCA_042094215.1 Polaribacter sp.
AGCATCCATTCAATCTGTCCGTTGGTAGATCGAAACTCATCCGAAGCCCATTTTTCAATAGCTTTGATCATGTCTTCGTTGATGCGTAATGCAAATGCTTTCTTTTTTGCCATGTGCTATTTGTTTATAAAATTTACAACTGCAGGAATCAGTTCTGCTGCCAGTTCAAAGTTGGCAGAATAATAGGAGTTTATGTTGTCGGCTTCTTTTTCGATGTCTTTCAACACATGATTCATATTGTTGATCAATAGGAGTTCTGAGGCAGGCAACGCTTTGTGCAATGTCTCTGCATCACTTGTTTTCACTTGAAGGTCTTTCGTACCGTTAATAATCAAGGTTGGAATGCGTATTTTTTCTATTTCTTTACAGGGGGTGTATTGAGACCAGCTGCGAATGAATGAGTGGTTTGGTTTTGAGAATATGGAGGCCAATAGTGGATTTACCTGTTGAATAGCACCTGTTTCAAATAATTCTTTAAAATGCGCTTCTGCAACTTTTGCAAACTCCGGGCTTTGTTGCGATATCTGTGCGATGATGGCTTTGTCAAAACGATCGGATGGTCCTGCTAGAGAAATGAATTTAGCTATTTTTTCTGATGCCAGCATAGCGACCAAGGACCCCTGACTGTGCCCAACAAGTATAATTTCTGAGAAACGTTCGTTTGTTTTGAAGTATTCAATGATTTGCTCCGCATCGGCTACAAAATCATCGAATAGCGTTTCTTTTAAATGTTCAGCGTTTTTTGAATTTGCAGTTCTTTTATCGTAGCTGAAAAAAGCAATATTGTGCCTGTTGATATGATCTCGAAATTGTTTGATGTAGTTTGCGTTGATGGTGGTTCCTTGGTTTCCATCTCTGTCAACATTTCCAGAGCCGTGAATCCAAATGATCAAAGGCGTTTTTTCTCCTAGGTAGCTCAGTGTGCCAGGCAATTCAATGAGACCGTTGTGCAACAATAGTTCTTCTGATTTAATTGCTTGTCCGAGGCAAATAGTGCTAAAAAAGCATAGTATGTAGAAAAATTTAACGTTCATTTTTATTGATTTTAGATGCATAGGTAGCTAATAATGCTTTAACGTTTTCTGGTTTTTGAGTGCCAATTAAAACGCGGGTTCCATTTTTACAGGTAAGTTGAATGCCTGTGCTTCCTGAAACGTTGTATGCATAATTTTTATTTTTCTTCCAGAAGAAGCCTCCCTTTAGCCCCCAGCCACCGTACTCAGAGATGGCATCATAGACTCTGATATTCGCCGAGATCAGCTCGTGCCACGAGATCGTTCTTTGCGATAGATGAAATGGTGAAAATTGATAGTGTATTCCAGTTTCGTCGATTCTAGTAATCAGTTTTAAGAAGAATATTGGAACGATGGAAGCAATGATGAGCGCACTACTAAGTAGTAGGTCGTTCAGACTCATGGTGCTATTCTCTTGGAAGAAATCAGTGAATAGCACAAACAAGGGGATGGTGACGCTAATTCCTAATAGGACTAGTAGCCATGTTTGTGTAAATCGTTGTTCTTCTTTAAATAGTCTCATTTGTAAATTACTACCTGTTTTTATCTCTTTCTAAAAGGGCATGAACCGTTCCATGATTATGGTTTGCATATACGTTAATTACACGCCAACCTTGCTTGGCATAACTGTTGATTTCATCTTCAAATTTTTCTTGACTTTTGGACCAAGCTGATTTTTGTTTTAAAAATTTATATTCTTTCATAAGGCTTTGTATTGGATCTTTTTTTAATTGATGATTAATAGCATAAACAAAGTAAAAGTCTTCATCAAAGAAGCATTAGCTTTAGCAGTACTAGCACCATGTTTTAATGATTTAAAGTACCTGTATTTAAAACAGGGGATGCCTCTTTGTCTCCACAAAGAATAACCATTAAGTTGCTAACCATGGCAGCCTTTCGCTCTTCATCTAGATCCACAATTTGCTTTTTGTTTAACTCCTCCAAAGCCATTTCTACCATGCTTACTGCGCCTTCAACAATCTTATGTCTGGCAGCAACTATAGCCGTTGCCTGTTGTCTTTTTAACATGGCGCTTGCAATTTCTTGTGCATAGGCCAAATACCCAATTCTTGCTTCTAGTACTTCAATTCCGGCAATGGCCAAACGCTCTTCAAGCTCTTTTTCAAGTGCCTCGCTGACTTCATTTACACTAGAACGTAATGTAATGTCTTCTGTGTGTCCTTCGTCAGCAAAATTATCATAAGGATACATACTTGCTAATTTTCTTACAGCTGCATCGGTTTGAACACGTACAAAATTCTCGTAATTGTCTACGTCAAAAGCAGCGTTGTAGGTGTTTGTTACTCTCCATACTAAAATGGTGCTAATCATTACAGGGTTTCCTAACTTGTCATTTACTTTGAGTCGTTCACTATCAAAGTTACTTGCTCTCAGAGAAATGGTTCGTTTTTTATACAGTGGGTTTGCCCAGAATAAGCCGTTGGATTTTATGGTTCCTACATATTTCCCAAAAAGTAAAATAACTTTCGAAGTATTGGGGTTTACCAAGATGAAGCCGAATAAGGTAATAAAGCCTATTAGGCTTAGTACTAGATATAGGGTGTTTTCATAGTGTATTGCCGCTAGAATTCCGCCAATAAAGAAGGCTAAGGCTATTGCAAGCATTAGGTAGCCGTTTGCGGGTTTTATAATTTTTTCTTGTTTCATTGTTAATTTATTTTTTATGATATTAAAATGATATCACAAAGATATTGTTATTTTTTTTAGATACACAAGTTTTTGAGTGGTTATTTTCGTAATTTAGCAGCAGATTAAATTTTTTGATGAGTCATATGAGAATTAAAATAAGCTATGTATTGATCACTATGTTTTTAAGTACAGTGTTGTTTGCTAATGCACATACGAATGATGCTGATTGGGGAGATACAGGGCATCGAGTGGTCGGTGAAATTGC
>JBELDQ010000262.1:0-2913 GCA_042094215.1 Polaribacter sp.
GTTAAATACATGCCAATATTGTTTTAAATGATTTTTATGTACATCAATGATGTTTCCATTGAAGTGGCAAATGTACAATTATTTTTTGAGATTTATAGTGGCTGTTTTGATAACATTTATTCCTTTATGTTTTCTGTCTTCTCAAGCTATTGTTTCTTGCGTGAAATTGATTAAAGGTGTCTAGTTATTGTTGCTTTTAAATTTGAAAATCTAATGCTGTATAGCCTTTCTTTCCTGATTTTCTTCTAGTAGTATTTGCATCATTAGCTTTGCCGATGATTGTCCTATTAATGCTATTTGAGCCCGAGGTGTTTCGTCTCCAATTTCATAGGTGATTCCTGTAGCCCCAAAGCCATATAAAAACCACCCTTTAGAAACAGGTTTTGTGCTGTTACTAGCTGCTTCATTGACTTTGTATTTAGGGATGTGTTTTTCTAGTCTATGAAACCAGTCTGAAATAAAGTTTGGGAGGGCGGTCTCTTTTCTTTTTTCATTTGTGTAAAAAATGTCATACCAAGTTGAATGAAAATCGAGGCCTAGTACAATTTTAGTGTTTCTTTTTCGAAGTTCCTTGGTGATGTAGCGAACCACGTGTTTTATTTCGGGTTGGTTGTATTTGGACCAGTCTCTATTGAGGTCTATTCCACCAGCATTATGTCTCCAGTGACCGAGGTCCACCCCATCTGGGTTTAATAAAGGGAAAGCTAATACGCGATAGTTGGTTAAAAATTCATCCGAAAGTTCGTCCGTCGTTATCGTTTGAACAAATTCTTGAAACGCAAAATAACCCGTAACCTCAGGCGGATGCTGTCTTGTCAATAAAATAATAATTGGCTTGTTTTTTTTGGTTCCCTTGTGAATATCTAAGACCACCAGCTCTCTTCCTAGTTTAGACACTCCTATTTTAGTAAGTTTAATGAGAGGTTTATTTGTTGCACTAAGCTGTGTATACCAAGATTTTACTTTTCGAGAAGAATGTACTTCTTGAGCGGCAATTCTTGTCTTTTTTGGACTGATATTCAACTTAATGGTGTATTTTTTTTTTGGAGAGCTAATACTATTGGAATCTAAAAGAGTCCACCGTTGGTCTTTCTTTATTTTGGGATGATATCTGTGCGAAAACGTTTCCGGATACTTGAATTGGATATAGATTTCTCGATACGTTTTAGACCAGATGTCGAATGCATAATACGCGCTATTGTTTATTGGAGTGTTTTCGGGTTCTATAAATGCAATAACTGTGCTATCATTTAACTTTGTTAAATCGTTTAATCTTGCACCGTCAAAAGTATTGCTAGCAAAAATATTCAATTCAGGTACAGAAAATCTCTTTTTGGTTTGAAGTTTAATTGGTTTTGATATTGTATCAACATAGTTTTTAAAAGAAACTTCTTTTAATGAAATGCAGCTACTCATTGCAAAACACAAACAACATACATGCAGTAAACTTGTGATTGTTCTTTTTAACATTTAGTAAAGCTACATAAAAAAAGCCAGCATATGCTGGCTTTTTTTATTTTCTAATAGGGTTGTTTTGAATTAAATCTATATAGAGATTAATTTGTGTCTTTAAGTTTTTACGTTCGTAAATACCATCTAAAAATCCGTGCTCTAGTACAAATTCGGAACGTTGGAACCCTGCAGGTAAATCTTTACCTGTTGTGTCTTTTACAACTCTTGGTCCGGCAAATCCAATTAAAGCATTGGGTTCTGCTATGTTAATATCACCAAGCATTGCATATGAAGCAGTAGTTCCCCCCGTTGTAGGATCAGTACATAAAGAAATATACGGAATTTTAATTTCTGCTAATTGTGCCAATTTAGAGGAGGTCTTTACCAATTGCATTAAAGATAACGAAGCTTCTTGCATACGTGCTCCTCCAGATTTTGAAATCATTAAAAAAGGAACTTTATGCTCAATAGAATGATTGATTGCTCTTGCAATTTTTTCTCCTACCACAGATCCCATAGAACCTCCAATAAAAGAAAAATCCATTGCAGCAATTACCAAGTCTTTGCCTAGAGATTTTCCAACAGCAGTTCGTACCGCATCGTGTAAATTGGTTTTTTCTTTGGCTGCTTTTAGGCGGTCTGGATACTTTTTAGTGTCTTCAAATTTTAAAGGATCAACAGAGGTTAACTTTTCGTTGAGTTCTGTAAATTCATTCTTGTCAAAGAACAACTCAAAGTACTCTTTACTTCCAATTCTTACATGATATCCATCTTCTGGACTCACATATAGATTCTTCTTTAATTCTTCTGTATCTATTATTTTGCCGCTAGGAGTTTTGTACCATAGACCTTTCGGAGTGTCTTTTTTGTCCTCAGTAGGTGTCTGAATTCCTTTGTCTTTTCTTTTAAACCAAGCCATACTAGGTAGTTGTTTTACATATTATAATTAACGGCTAAATTAAACTATCTTGCGGATTAAGCAAGGGTATTTACGTTGTTTAAATCTTCAAATGATTGCTTCAGCCTATTTTTAAAGGTTATTTCTCCTTCTCGAACCCATTTTCTTGGGTCATAATATTTTTTATTTGGAATTTCTGATCCTTCTGGATTTCCAATTTGAGTTTTTACATATTCCGCTTTGGCATGCATGTAATCTCTAACACCTTCTGTAAAAGCAAATTGCAAGTCCGTGTCAATATTCATTTTGATAACACCGTAACCGATGGCTTCTCTTATTTCTTCTAATGTGGACCCAGATCCTCCATGAAAAACAAAGTCAATCGTGTTCTGTGGAACATGATACTTTTCAGAGATATGAGCTTGAGAATTCTTTAAAATTTTTGGAGTTAACTTTACATTTCCTGGTTTGTATACTCCATGAACATTTCCAAACGCCGCTGCAATTGTAAAATTCGGACTTACTTTCATGAGTTCTTCATAAGCAAAAGCCACTTCTTCTGG
>JBELDQ010000263.1:0-2911 GCA_042094215.1 Polaribacter sp.
AAAGTATATTACTCTAAATCAGGTAAGGCAATGTCTGATTTTAATATTGCTTCATTTTTAGGTATAGATGACAAGGTCGAATCTTCAAAAGTATTATTTCATCAAAAATCGATTGAAGCAAGTATTGTTAATCAAAAAAAAATGAAGGCAGTTTATGCCGCAAAGAAATCACAAAACCCAAGTAACGGTTATCAACCTGAGGAGCCTTTAACGTTAAAAAACATTTTTGTTTTAAAAACAAAGCAGCAAGAAGAAAACATTTTAGGGTTAATAGAACAGCTTAAAGATGATAAAAATGTTGAATACGCAGAACCCAATTATAGATTTAGTATCAATGATTTTGAGGTTGCATCAGATATCATTTACGACAAGGACTTAACACCAACAAAAAATACAAGTACTACTGTACCTAATGACCCATTATACAATCAACAAACAAACATCACACAAACTAATATTGATGATGTATGGAATGAATATACTACTGGAGACGGATCACAAGTTGTAGCGATATTAGATACAGGAGTTGATTATACCCACCCTGATTTAGAAGCGAATATTTGGATCAATGAAGCAGAATTAAATGGTGTAGAAGGTTATGACGATGATGGAAACGGATATGTTGATGACATTAGAGGATGGGATTTTATAAACTTAGACAATGCACCATTAGACGATAACATGCATGGCACACACGTAGCGGGTATTGTAGGAGCCGTTGGAGATAACGGAATAGGTGTAGCAGGTGCAGCTTGGAATGTTAAATTGATGCCTATAAAAGTATTTCAATCCAATGGAGTTGGTAACAGCTCTACCATAGCTGAAGGAGTAAACTACGCAACTGCAAACGGAGCCACTATCCAAAACATGAGCTTTGGATCATACGCTGAGTCCGCTACACTAAAATCTGCCCTTGAAAATGCCTATGCATCAAGTTTATTGGTGGCAGCTGCTGGTAATGATAAAGTTTGTATTGGACCTGGACTATGCCCTGACAATGCCCCTAGCGCACCACTCTATCCAGGCGCTTATACTTTTGTTTTGGGAGTAGAGGATGGAAATGGAGGTTATGACAATTTCGATCAAGATGGTCCAATTTACTCGGGCTATTCAAACTTTTTAAACTACGAGGTTAAGGCGCCAGGATCAGCCATTATGAACACAGTTCCTAATGGAGGATATAGAGCGCTTACTGGAACATCCATGGCAACCCCACTTCTTGCAGGAGCAATGGCACTGTACATGCAACAAAAACCTGATGATTCTAAAGAGCTGATTTTTGGAAATCTAATTAACACAAGTGGTCAAAATGTAGATATTAAAGCAGCTATAGATGTAGTTCCAATCCCTGTGCTTAAAGTTTTAAGCGCAGACATAAAAGATGAGATTAACGATCAGAACAATAATGGTTTTTGGGAACCAGGAGAAACATTAGAGTTATTTCCGATGATTAAAAACTATTGGGGACCAACAGATGATGTTCGAGTAGGTATTGAATTTTGGGAGTTTGAAGATACCTCTAAGGCAGAAATTTTAGAAAGTGAGATTGCAATTGGGTCGATTTCTGCCTATGCCAATCTTCAAAAACTTGATCAGTCCTTAAAAATTAAACTTGCAGATAACATTGCAAACAATGTAAATATTCAATTTAAAGTGAGTGTTTGGTCAGGAGATAATAAAGACTATTTGTCATCACAGAAAATAGTTGTAAACGTTAAAAACGCTATTCTACTGTATGGAGTTTATTCTGAGGATTTGACCCTAACAGCTGATAAGGAATATTTAGTTACAAATAATTTAATCTTTTCGGGTAATTCTATTTTAACAATTAATCCAGGAACGACAATAAAAATCGGTAACGGAAATAAAATTGGAACCCTGGAAAATGCAAAAATCATTGCTATAGGAAACAAAGAACAAAAAATTAAATTTATTAATGAAGATCTCTCATGGGCAGGGTTTGAATTAGTATCTAATTTAGTCTCTAATTTTGATTATTGTGAAATAATTGGGTTCAATACTAATCAAGGAGTATTTACCACTCCATCAAAAAACATAGAAGTGTCTAATTCATTATTTTCTGGTGGGCGTTCTACTTATCTTACATTTAATGGGGATAATAAAACAATTATTAATTCTAATTACTATGATAATACTGTTATTTACCTAAATAGTAATAATATAAACACATCCGATTGTAATTTTATTGGCAACACACCTGTTTTTATAAATAAATATACTGGATTTCATTTTTTCTCTACCCCTTCTCAACAAGATGGTTTTATGGAAGGGTCTAATATTTTCAATAATCAAATATCATTCTCTGCACATTTTTCAGGAGTATCGTCACCCTTAAAAGCTTATTTAGGTACATATAATGATGATTTTATTAGAACAGAAATCAGGGATTTGTATAATTCATCTGATAATTCTGGTTTATTTAATTTGGACTTTGTTTCAGAAACTCCTTCATCAACTGCCCACAGTATAGTTTGGAAAGTCTTAGTTAATGGTAAGGACGCTCAGGACGAGTACGATCAGATGGATCCCATTGGTGTTGGTTCTCATGAGTTTAAAGTTTATTTCAATCGTGAGATGGACACTAGTATTGATCCTCAGATTTCATATGGCGTTCGAGAGCCTTACAACCAAAAGATTATTTCAGAGCAGGGGACTTGGTCTACAGACGGAAAAATCTACACAGTCACCCATGATGTAAACATTGGAGCAGCTGATGGTATTAACCGTATCCGTGTTCAAGATGCAAGAGACCTTGATTATTTTGAGATTCCTGTTGAGGATTATAGGTTCAACATGCTTGTTCAATCTGCAGGTTCAGCTTCTACTGGTTTTATAGCTACTGCTGGTTTGGGTGAGATTACCTTAGATTGGACCGCACCTTCGGAGTCTG
>JBELDQ010000264.1:0-2881 GCA_042094215.1 Polaribacter sp.
AGTATGTCAAAAATAGACTTGTTGTAATGATTGGCTGCAATGGTAATTTTATCAAGTGTGGTAGCTCCTATTCCTCTAGCAGGCGTATTTATGACTCTTTTTAAAGCTTCTTCATCATGCGGATTGATCAGCATTCTAAGATACGACAGTAAGTCTTTAATCTCCTTGCGCTGATAAAATGAAATTCCACCATAAATCTTATACTGTATACCTTTATTTCGCAAAGCGTCTTCTAACGCTCTAGACTGGGAATTGGTTCTATACAATAAAGCAAATGCATCTGCAGTAAGCTGTTTATTCATCATATTTTCCCAGATAGACTGAGCAACGAATCGACCTTCTTCTCCATCAGAAATAGTGCGCATTACTTTTACACTTTCTCCTTCGTCATTGGAGGTCCATACAATTTTATCTAAACGGGTTTTATTCTTTTCAATAACAGAATTTGCAGCCTGAACAATATTTTTAGTAGAACGATAATTTTGCTCTAATTTAAATGTTTTTACATCTGGATAATCTTTTTGAAAATTTAAGATATTACTAATATTTGCTCCACGAAAGCTGTAGATACTTTGTGAGTCATCCCCCACCACACAAATATTTTGAAAACGATCTGCTAAGGCCCTAACAATTAGGTATTGTGAGTGATTTGTATCTTGATACTCATCGACCATAATATATCGAAAACGATCTTGATATTTGGCCAATACCTCTGGGAAACGAGTCAATAATTCATTAGTTCTTAGTAATAAATCGTCAAAATCCATCGCTCCAGATTTAAAACAACGAGCCACATACTCTTGATAAATATCACCCATTTTAGGTCGGCTTGCCTGCATATCAGCCTCTTTTAGATCTGGGTTGTTATGGTAAGCTCTTACGGTAACTAAACTATTTTTAAATGACGAAATTCTTCCGAGCACTTGTTTCGCCTTATAGCGATCTTTATCCAATTGCATTTCTTTAATAATCGAAGAAATCAACCGAACAGAATCCTGGGTGTCATAAATCGTAAAGTTTGACGGGTATCCCAACTTGTCTGCTTCCGACCTTAGAATTCTTGCAAAAACCGAGTGAAATGTTCCCATCCACAAATTCTTAGACTCACTAAACCCAACAACAGCACCAATACGCTCTTTCATTTCTTTTGCTGCTTTGTTGGTAAATGTAAGTGACAAAATATTAAATGCATCCACTCCTTGCTTCATTAGATGGGCAATTCTGTAGGTTAACACTCGTGTTTTACCTGAACCAGCGCCGGCAATAATAATCATTGGACCGTCTTTTTGAACGACTGCTGCTCTCTGTGGTGGATTTAAGGTATCTAAATAGTTTGACAATGTGGTTTGATTTAAGTGCCTCAAAAATACGGTGTCAACTTGAGGTTTACAATAAAAGTTATTGACATTTTTAAAGGAACCTGCTTTACTGTAAAGTATTTCTATGATATCTTAGCTCATTCAAATTGAATTAAATATTTTTGAAGCTTAAGTTTTAACTATGGACGGAGGAATCACAGAAATGCTAGCGATGTCATTACCTACAATTATAATGGGTATTGTTGCATATTATTTTATCAATATTCATATCAAAAGTCTAAATCGCCAACATAAATTTGAAGCATTATTACAGCGAAAAAAAGACGGATTACCTATTAAAATTCAAGCCTACGAAAGGATGGTCCTATTTTGTGATAGGTTAAATCCTATAAAACTTCTCATCCGTGTAAAACCCATGAATGAAAATATTGAAGATTATTTACAACTTTTATTACAGAATATAGAGCAAGAATTTGAGCACAATTCAGTGCAACAGATTTATATTTCTGAAACTTGTTGGAATGTCATTATTACTGCCAAATCGGCTATTAGTGGAAAATTAAAGCATGTGGCAAGCACTTGTAAAAACGCACAAGAACTAAGAGAACACATGATGACTGCTTATAAGGATGTCGCTCCACCCACAGATACTGCCGTTAGTTATATTAAAAGAGAAGTTCAAAAACTTATATAAACAAAAAGCCCTCAGAATTCTGAGGGCTTTTTTCATCGTACTAATTTCAAAAACTCTAAAATTGAAATCTAACGCCTAGCTTGACGTTCCTACCTCTCGTATTATATCCCAATATTTCTTCGTAATCTTCATTAAATATATTCGTCACAGAACCAAAGAAAGTAACCGTATTATCCAATACTTTATAATTGGCATTGATATCTAACAAATTGTAAGAGGGTAATGTCTTTTCAACTGTTTCAAAAATAGCCCCGTCGTAATATGCTCCATCTCTTTCTCCTACGTTTTTATACACCAAAGAAACAAACAGATTGTCTAAGGCCGTGATTTCTAGGTTTGCTATGAATTTATTCTTAGGAATGTAACTTGCATCAGCATCTTTATCTGTGTAGGTATATCCCAATCTTAATTCAGTAAAATCGTAAGGTTTTAATGTCACATTCGCTTCTAATCCTTTCACATTTATAGATGAAGTTGCATTTCCGTATTGTCCCCAAGGCGACACCGATAAATTATTAAAAATCACAGCGTTTTCTTCGTTTCTGCTAAAAAAGACGGTATTCATTTCCAACCATTGCTTATACGTAGATTCAAAACCTAGCTCAAACGTCTCATTTGTCTCTGGATCAAGATTCAAGTTACCGTATGCAGAAAATAATTGATACAGACTTGGTGCTATATAGGCTGTACTATATGAAGCGAGTACTTTTAATGATTTTTCTCCATCTTTAAACACGTTATATGATGGATTTACATGATATACAAAATGAGAGCCATAATTACTGTGCTTATTCAACCTTCCTCCTGCATTAATTGTTAGATTAAAATCTGTTGTATACACTGCTGAAGCATAGAGATCCAAGGAATT
>JBELDQ010000265.1:0-2876 GCA_042094215.1 Polaribacter sp.
TCGGTTTCCTATGATGATGGAGGAAGTGATGTAAACCCCACAAATTTAACTGCAGGCAAGTATCGTTTAGGGTATTTATTTGAAGGAAGCTTGCAAAATATTCCAGCAACAAGAATAAAAGAATACATTATTAAAGCTGCTACTGTGAAAGAAATAAAGCCTATAATCGTAAACGTTTCATCGATTACCGAAGCTCATATAAATACCTTTATACGCCTAGAACACGCACAATTTGAAAAAACACAACTAGGGAAGTCATTTTCGGGAGAACCCAATGATGAATATGATGGAATTCGCTACCTATTTGATTGTGAAACCACAAAAAGCATTCGGTTACAAACAAGCACCTATTCAAGTTTTAAATCGACCATCATTCCCTCTAAAAGAGGAAGTATTGATGCTATTTTAACCAAAGATTATAGTTCAGAATTTTTTGTGCTCGCAATCAATACCCCATCAGATATTTCTTTTACTGACGATGACCGTTGTGATCCTGTTTTTCTCGCATGCGGCCCCATAATAGATGGAACTACAAGGATTATCTTCAGTGAAGATTTTGAAAACATAAAAAACAATTCCAACCTCACGCAAGCAGGATGGAGTAATATCAATGTAAATGGAAATAGCACCATTTTTAATTCAAAATCATCAGGAGGAAATCGTTTCCTGGAGCTATCGGCTTATAACAGCGGAGAAAGTCCTTTAGAGGTATGGCTAGTTTCTCCAACAATATATCTTGATGCGACAGCAAACGAGCAACTCTCTTTTGAGACCAATACAGGATATGACAACGGAAAAGTAATGACTGTTTATGTGTCAACAGATTTTACAGGTGATAGTAAAACAGCAACATGGACATTATTGGATGTAGCCCTTTCTCAGGGACCAAGTGCTGGTTATGGAACTCGTTTTACCTCATCTGGAGCAGTAAATATTGCTTGTCTTAGTGGTAACTTCAACATCGCTTTTCGATACACAGGTGCCGATGGAGGCGTCACCACGACCTTTAGAATTGACAATCTCAAAATAACTAGTGAATAAGTGATTAGATCATCTGCAGTATGCGAAGGATTAGTTTAGATTGCGCTTTTCAATAAAAAACCGCTTTATGAGTAAACTACACTCCTCTTCTAAAACACCTTGTACCACTTTTGTTTTAGGATGTAGTTTTGTGTTTAAGTTTACAAAACCTCTATCCAATTCAGAGGCTCCATAGACTATTTTACCTATTTGTGTCCAATAACTAGCACCTGCACACATTTGACAAGGCTCTAGTGTTACATAAAGAGTACATTCTTTTAAATATTTACCTCCAATATAGTCTGCAGCAGCTGTAAAAGCTTGCATTTCTGCGTGCGCTGTTACATCATTTAAGGTTTCCGTGAGATTATGCGCCCTCGCAATTATTTGATCCTTAAATACAATCACTGCTCCCACAGGTACTTCACCTTTATCAAATGCGATATGTGCCTCGTCTAAAGCTTTTCTCATAAAATAGATGTCGTCAAACGGGTGTATCATCATTGAAATATTTTTTCAATAATACGAAAAGCATATGAGTTCTAAAACTCGTACTTTTGCTTTATGTCGAAAAACTTGTTAGATACCATATACAATCCTGATGATTTGCGAAAGTTACAACCAAATCAACTAGCACAATTAGCCCAAGAGCTGCGCAGGTTTATCATTGATATAGTTGCGACAAAAGAAGGGCATCTAGGCGCAAGTTTAGGCGTTATTGAACTGACTATAGCCTTACATTACTTGTTTGACACCCCCAATGATTTGTTGGTATGGGATGTTGGGCATCAAGCTTACGTGCATAAAATACTCACTGAGCGCAAAGATTTATTTCACACCAATAGAAGGTTAGACGGACTCTCTGGTTTTCCAAAAAGATCTGAAAGCGGTTACGATGCTTTTGGTGTAGGACATTCTTCTACTTCTATTTCTGCTGTTCTGGGGATGGCTATTGCATCCAAATTAAAAGGAGATACCGCCAAACAGCACATTGCTGTAATTGGCGATGCCTCTATTGCAAGCGGAATGGCATTTGAAGCATTGAATCATGCGGGCGTAACAGATGCCAATATCTTAGTTATTTTAAATGACAATGCTATTGGAATTGACCCCGCTGTAGGGGCTTTAAAAGAGTATTTAACAAAGGTAAAAACAGACAAGAGACTTGCGGCTCAAAACAATATTATTAAGGCCTTAAATTTCAAATATTCAGGACCCATTGATGGTCATGATGTAACTGCTTTACTGAATGAATTAAAGCGATTACAACATATAAAAGGGCCCAAATTTTTACATATTATTACCACCAAAGGAAAAGGACTGAAGCAAGCCGAACAAAATCAGGTAACCTATCACGCCCCGGGAAAATTTGATAGTAAGACTGGTAATTTACTCCCTAAAGAAACGGTGATTGAACCGTTAAAATATCAAGATATTTTTGGAAAAACAATCGTTGAATTGGCTTCAAAAAACGAAGCAATTGTAGGCATCACACCCGCTATGCTTACCGGGAGCTCTTTAAAACTCATGTTGGATACATTTCCCAACAGAACCTTTGATGTGGGGATTGCCGAGCAGCATGCCGTTACTTTAGCTGCAGGAATGGCCACACAAGGTCTGATTCCTTTTTGCAACATCTACTCTACATTTTTACAACGTGCATACGACCAAGTTATTCATGATGTTGCCTTGCAAAATCTGCCTGTTATTTTTTGTTTAGACAGAGCAGGCTTAGTGGGAGAAGACGGCGCAACACATCATGGTGTCTTTGATTTAGCCTATTTAAATTGCATTCCAAACATCATTGTTTTTGCACCGAGAAATGAAGTTGAGTTACGAAACATCATGTACACTGC
>JBELDQ010000266.1:0-2864 GCA_042094215.1 Polaribacter sp.
TCGTCCTCTAATTTGGCTACTTTTTCTCTAATAATTTTGAAATTTTCCTCAATGATAGGAGAGAAGGTATTTGGTCGTCTAAATTCCATTGCTTGTGCTGCATACATCAATTCAATGGCAATTATTTTTTCAATATTTCCCAAAATCTGATTGAATTTTCGTCCAGAAATACTTCCCATAGATACGTGGTCTTCTTGCCCTAATGAAGTAGGTACGCTATCTGCTGAAGGAGGAAAACACAATGATTTATTTTCTGTAACTAAGGCTGCAGTTGTGTATTGTGGAATCATAAAACCTGAATTCAACCCGCCTCCAGAGGTTAATAATCTTGGCAATCCGTATTTACCCTCTAGGAGCAAATAACAACGTCTGTCTGCAATATTTCCTAATTCAGATGCTGCAATAGATCCATAATCTAATGCCATTGCTAGCGGTTGTCCATGAAAATTACCTCCAGATATTGCTTCGGTGTCACTCAATACAATTGGATTGTCTGTAACCGAATTCATTTCAATTTCTGCCAACTCCTTTAAATGCTCATAAGCATTTCTAGAGGCTCCATGAACTTGTGGCATGCATCTTATAGAGTATGGATCTTGCACACGTTCACAGTCGAAGTGATTTTCTACATTTTGAGAATCTTTTAATAGCATTCGCATTCGCTCAGCTACCTTTAAGTTTCCTTTGAATGGTCTTATTTGATGCAATGCCTCTTTAAAGGGGGATGCGCTTCCTTGAAATCCTTCTAAACTCATCGCTCCAGCAACATCTACTAAGTCGAGTAAATACGCCATCTTTTGCAAGCCTTTGATAGCATGTGCAAGTATAAATTGTGTTCCGTTAATTAATCCTAATCCTTCTTTTGCTTCTAGCGTTAATGGTTTTAATTTATGTAGAGCCAATACTTCTTTTGCTGGTTTGATTTCTTCTCCAATCCAAAATTCTCCTTCACCTAGCAACGGTAAAAACAGATGAGACAATGGCGCTAAATCGCCCGATGCGCCTACAGAACCTTGTTCAGGTACTGTTGGCAATAGGTCATTTTCTATAAAGTATAAAATACGTTGGATCAATGCTAAACGAACCCCAGAAAACCCCTGACATAAGGCATGGACTTTGCAAATCATCATCATTTTAGAAAGCTCTTTATCAATTGGATTCCCAACACCAACGGCATGCGTAATGAGCAAGTTCTCTTGTAATTTGCTCGTTTCTTCAGGTGTGATTTGTACATCGCATAAAGGGCCAAACCCGGTATTGATGCCATATACAGCTTTATTCCCGCTTGCCATTTTTTCTACTTTTGAGCGGCAGGTGTCAACTGAGTCAATGGTTTCTTGCGTTAAAACAGCTTGCAATGTTCCTTGTGCAATCGCAATTACTTTATCCACCGTTAAGTGGTCTATACCGTATTTAAATATCATTTTTTTGAAGTATCTAATGTTGTTAACAAAGTTATTGGTATTTTTGATGCTTAACAATATTAATTAATGCTATAATTGATGCTTTTAGGTACTCAAATAACGTTTCGACAGATCAACTATTTTTTGGCTGTTGCAGAAGAGTTGCATTTTAGAAAAGCAGCGGAACGCTTATTTATTTCTCAACCAGGTCTTAGTAGACAAATCAAACAAATGGAAGTGGATTTGGGACTCACCTTGTTTGAGCGACACAATCGAAAGGTAGTTTTGACTAAGCCTGGAAAGTATCTGCAACAGGAGTTGATAAAAAATTTGAAGAGTCTTGACCAAATTTTTGAACATACAAAATTATTAAATGATGGTTTAGGAGGTGCTTTAAAATTTGGCTATGTAGGCTCTGCAATGCAAGAAATTATTCCTGACCTGCTTTTACGCTTTAGAGAAGAGCATCCAGAGGTGGTCTTTAGCTTAAAAGAGATGGATAACGAGCGTCAAATTGAAGACTTGCTTGGGCATGAGTTAGATATGGGCTTTGTAAGATTAGAAAGAGTACCAAGAGGATTGGAACTGAAACCCATACTAAAAGAAAATTTTTGTTTGGTGTTGCCTAGAGATCACGAAATTACATCAACGAATTTCCAAAATATTTCTCAATTAAAAGATGATGCCTTCATATTATTTGATCAGACCTACAGTGCTTCTTATTATGAAAAAGTAATGCAGATTTTCGATGATAGTGGCTTTTCCCCTATTGTTTCTCACAATACCATTCATGCAAGTTCTATCTATAAATTGGTAGAAAATAATTTTGGAATTTCTATAGTGCCAAAATCATTGCAAGTTGAAGGTTACAAGGGGTTGAAGTTCATCGAGTTAACAGGTATTCCTCAAAAAACAGTATTGTCTGTAGTTTGGAGCAAAGAAAATAGAAACCCCACTGTACATACAATTCTCAAATTGCTCGCATTATAACGGGTTTAGGTTTCTTTCTTTTTTCTATTTCTGTAGTAAAAGGTTACTTTACGTTTAAATAGGTGAACGATATCGATTTTTTTTTTTTTGCTAAAAAGATTATTATTTTCTCCTTGCTTTTTCAAAGTAAAATAGTTGCGTACTCTGACTTAAGTCTAAGCTGTTAAATAGTTTCATTTGTTCTTTTTTTAAGCAAGTGAGTTGAGTTGTGTTCATGTAAGTTGATGGACATCAGTGCAATGTGATTTGTATTTCAAAATCCTTGAAAAATATGAGTGTGTATTTATGGAAAATAAATTATTCTGACTTTATTATTTATAAATCGCTTAATTTCTTATTTAAAATTGATATATTTATAGTGATAAAACTTTTTTTTTTCTTTACATGAGAATAAAGAAGAAAAATGTTCGTTCTTTTTTTGAAGCCCTTATTCATAAGACCGTACGTGTATAGTATATAATACGCAAAAGT
>JBELDQ010000267.1:0-2860 GCA_042094215.1 Polaribacter sp.
GCCAGGTTAGATCGTATGTATTTTAGGCCAACCCCCATAGAAAATGTCTCGCTTAATTTTAATGCATACGCCCCAGAAAAAACAAATTCATTGGGATTAATGGTTCCATTTGGATTTCCTTGGCTATCTGTTAAATCGATCTGCCCCAAGTTAAAATACCTAAATTCTGCTCCCCAAGCTGCGTTTTCGCTAAATCGATTGATGTAAGAACCTGCACCAATAAAAATATCATCTGTTAAATTTCGTAACCAAGGCGAATAGGTTAACCCTGCTTTTATTTGACGGTCTCCAAAAACTGTTTTGGCAGGATTGTGAAATAAAGACCATGCATCTGCAGATGTGGCTACCCCCATATCTCCCATACCCCCTGCTCTTGCATCGGGTACAATTAATAAAAACGGAGTTGCAGTGGTAATTCCTCCTGTTTGTTGGGTGTCGGTTTGTGCACATAATGGCATACTAACGATAGCACATAGTGCAATACAAATACCTAATTTTTTCATATTTTATGATTGATGTTGGTTGTACAAATATCTAACTTTTATTGAAGTATTACTAATTTTTCATAATGCTCTGACACTAAATTGCTTGCGGTTGCTTTTACCGTTAACTTATACACATAAACCCCTTTCCCTATTTTATTGCCAAAATCGTCCAAACCGTTCCAGGTAATACTTCTTGATAAATTTCCGGTGGTTTGCACATTTCTATTGATGGTTTTTATCAATTTTCCTGACACTGTAAAAATTTGAACTTGTACCTCTAGTGGTTCGTTGGGTTTGTTATGGTTGAACCAAAATTCGGTATAATTTACAAACGGATTCGGATAATTCAATACATTTTCGATGTTTAAAATCCCATCGCTCACCACCACAAAATTTAACGTACGTTCTGAAGAGTTATTGTAAGTATCCCAAGCTTTTATTTTTAAGGTATGAGGGCCTGTTGCCAAATCTCTAAATCTATAGGTTACTTTTCCTGTGGTAAAGTCATTGAGCTCGGTTTGATAAAAATCATTCAAAATTATGGGGTTGGCAGTATCGCCATCTAAAATGGCTACAATATCGTGGTCTACAGCAGTAATTGCCGTATTAATTCCGTTGGCATCAGAAAGTACAGCAATTAAATTCGGAGAGGCATTGGTATTGCCCCCATCTATAAAAGATTCGTCATTCATAAACAACCCAATCTCTGGCCCAAGGGTATCTTCGGGTGCATTTTGGTTGATCCCCCCAACTACCACATCAAAATTGGCCCCAGATTTTTCTTCGACTCCGTTTTCTGCATAAAAGCTCAACTTCCCTTTTCCATATGCTATTTTAATGTCTTTGGGCACTACAAAATCAAACTGAAATGTTCCGTTTTCTACGGTCGCTTTTCCGCGAAACAGCTTACTATCTTGTGTGTCGAATTGCATAGGATCTCCAAAACCATCGTTGTCTAACGTTGTTTTTTCAATCACCTTATCAAAAACAGTGGTAGATAGCGTTCCGTTATAATCTGTTAATACAGCATCAGCATTGTCGGTCACTACGCCTTCAAAACGAATCTTAGCTAAGGCTTTAATGGTGTCTAAAGATTGGTTTACAGAAACATCGTTCATTTTAGTTATTCGCACATTCGGCTTGGGTATGGCTAACTTCATAGCAGGATCGCCAAAGGCATAAATAAAGAATTTCTGCGTACTCGAAAACTGATTTTTAGTAACTTTTAAAGCTTCTGCAATGGTGTAGTTTTCGTCGTTAAAAGAGAGGAGCACGCGAATTAATTGTTCGTTAAAGCGTTGTCCTGTAGAGATAAAAACCTCTCTGGTGGTGGTAATCATACTTGCTGCACCACCATTTGATTTTTTAAACGTTATTTCGCCTGCTGTAATTCGATTTGGATTGTCAAAACGAGAAAAATCGCAGGTCACTGTAATCAACAAGGGCAATGTATTGGGGTTGGTAAACGATTGTATTTGTGGCACATCTAAAATCCGCTCAGAGGCAAATCCATCTTCTCCTCCATGCCCAAAATAATCGAACAATAAGGTTCCTTTTTCTATGGCATTGGTAATGGCTTTGTTCACTTCTGGGTAACGCTCGCCACCTGAGGAGTTTTCTTGTACAAATGCGTCTACATAAATTTTATTGATATTAAAGATTGGGGCATTCGCTTTAATCTCATCCGCAATAGATTCAACGCCCTCTTGTATCACTTGCTCGCCACTCACATCTACATCATCGGCCAACAAAGTAAGGGTATTTCGCCAATCGCCAATGGCGTCTTTACCATAATAAGACAGTATTTTATCCACCACCGTTTTTGCTTCTGATAAGGTAGCCACCGGAATTCGACTAGACACCACGTCTATGGTATGCGAAGTAGCCATAGTACCTTCTAGCGGATCTAACATTACAAAATAATCGTCTGTTACATAAGAACTTGCTAAATTAAAACTAATATTAGATAATTTTACGGGAACCAAATTGGTATTGCTGGGTATGCGATCTTTGTAATCATAAGAAGCATCCCCAAAAAAGCACACATACTTTAATTTTGTGGCATCAGAAGTCGACTTTTGGTACACGTGTTTTATAAAATCGCGGATGCCTGTAATGTCTTTGGCACCTGAGGCAAATTCGTTGTAAATTTCGGACAACAGCACCACTTTAGTGGTAAGGTTACTATTTTCTTGATGGTAGTCTGCCAATCGCTGGGCCTCTCCTGCTAATGCTTCTGTAGTAATCACCAAATAATTGATGCCTTGCAATGCATGTAAATTTTGATTGGGTACTTTGGCGTTGTCTTCTACGCTAGGACGATAAAAATCTTCAGCATCCAAAAGTAGGTATTCGCCCAAAACACCTCCATCTGC
>JBELDQ010000268.1:0-2820 GCA_042094215.1 Polaribacter sp.
GTTCCAGGTAGCACGCTAATTCCACTAGGTTCTCTTTTTGATTTACGAGTACTTCTAGAGGCTCTAGATACGCCTTTTTCTGTCAAATACCATCTCATGGTATGAAGCCCATTTTCTTTTGGCGCCTTTTCTTTTAGGGTTCTAATTAAGCGGGTACCATCAAAAATTTGCAACTGTATAGAGTCCCATGTTGTTTTGCTTTTCTCGGCAGTTTTTTTCTCTGCGTCTTTTTTGCTCGTTTTCTTTTGAGCTTTTGTCTTTTTCGTTTCAGGTTTGTTGATGTAAAATCGGATAGGAGCACCACGTTTTCTATTTTCTCCTTGATACAATGCATCTGCTCCAAACCTGCTGCCTGTAGGTTGTATGTATTGCGCTTGGTAGGCTGTTGGTGGCTCGAAAAGCGCTAATTTCGTGGTGAAATTTTTATTTTTTGCAAACTCACGTAAAGGTCTGATGTCGTCCAATACCCATGCAGCTCTACCAAAAGTACCAATAACCAAATCATGCTCTCTTGGCTGAATTACGAGGTCCTTTACGGAAACTGTTGGAAAACCATTGGTCCATTTTGTCCAGGTGTCTCCTGCATTTAGAGAGATGTACAAACCATCGTCGGTTCCTAGGAAGAGTAAGTTCGGTTCTTCTATATCTTCTACAATACTTAAGGTGTAACTTGTTACATCTTTGGCATCAACAATACGTGTCCAGCTTTTTCCGTAGTTTTTAGTTCTGTAAGCGTAGGGTGTGTAATTGAATCTTCTGTAGTCATTTGCAATTAACAGAGCTTCACCTTTGTTCTTGTTTGATGCTTTAATCTGTGCAATCCAACTTCCTTTCGGCAGTTCTTTAATGTTTTTTGTAACATCGGTCCAAGTGGCTCCGCCGTTTTGTGTAATTTGTACGTTTCCGTCATCAGTACCTACCCATAGCATGTCTTTTTCAAGTGGAGAAGGCTCAATCACCAATATTGTGGTGTGGTTTTCTGCTCCAGTAGCATCCATGGTTAAACCACCACTTTCCGCTTGCTTTTGTTTGTTTGGGTCGTTTGTAGTAAGATCTGGAGAGATGACATTCCAAGTAGTTCCTTTGTCTGTACTTTTATGTACAAACTGACTTCCAAAATAGACGGTAGCATTGTCAAAAGGGTCTTGGCCAATAGCACTGTTCCAGTTAAAACGCAGCTTAATAGTAGGGTCTGGGTGTGTAGGTTGAATGGAATAGTTGTAGCCTGTTTGGCGGTCATAACGTGAGACATATCCTTGTTGACTCATCGCATAGCCATAGCGAGAATTTTCTTTGTCAGGCACCACATCAAAACCATCTCCAAATGCTAGTTCTTGCCAGTATGAATTCCTAATTCCTTGTGCTTTCCAGACATAAGCAGGACCTCCCCAAGAACCATTGTCTTGCATACCTCCATAGACATTGTACGGAAAATCATTATCGACATTGATATGGTAGAATTGAGCAAGGGGTAAGTTGCCTACAAAACGCCATGTTTTTCCTTTGTCTCTGGTAATATTTAAACCACCATCATTACCATCAATCATAAAGGATGCATCTTTAGGGTGTATCCACCAGGCATGATGATCTGGGTGCACACCATTGTCTGCTCCATAGGCTGGCATCAGTTGGCGAAAACTTTTTCCACCGTCATCAGAGACGTTGATGTAGGTGAAAATAGAGTACAATCTATTTTCGTTTTGAGGGTCGACATAAATTTCTGAATAATAAAAAGGTCGATTTCCAATGCCTGCTTTGTTATTGATCATTTTCCATTTAAATCCACCATCGGTACTTTTGTACAATGCATTCTTTTTTGCTTCTACCAATGCATAAATCGTATTTGGATTGCTTCTTGAGATTGCGATACCAATTCGACCTAGTTCTCCTTTTGGAAATCCTTCTTTTGAGGTTATTTTTTTCCAATTTTCTCCTCCGTCGTGCGTGATGTACATACCGCTTCCTTTTCCTCCTGATTTAAAAAACCAAGGATCTCTTTTATGTTCCCACATCGCAGCGATTAGCTTGTTTGGGTTTGATGGGTCCATCACTAAATCTGCAGCTCCTGTTTTGTTATTGTTGAATAAGATTTGTTTCCAAGTCTTTCCGCCATCTGTGGTTTTATAGACACCGCGTTCTGGATGTTCTCCCCAGGGAGAACCGATTGCCGCAGCATAGACTGTATTTGGATTTGTAGGGTCAATAATTACACGATGTATGTGTCGTGTTTTTTCAAGTCCCATTAAACTCCATGTTTTTCCAGCATCTAAAGATTTGTAGATTCCGTAGCCACCATTTAAACTGTTTCTCGGGTTTCCTTCTCCTGTACCTACCCAAATAACGCTAGGGTTGGATTGCTGAACGGCAACAGCACCAATAGAGGCTGTAGCTTCTTTGTCAAATATAGGTTTCCATGTGGTCCCTGCTGAGGTAGATTTCCAGAGTCCTCCGGATGCAGTTCCCGCATACATAATATTGGTGTTTGATTGCACAACATCAATCGATGTAATGCGTCCGCTCATTCCTCCTGGACCAATATTTCTTGGGGTCATATTTTTGACCAGGTCCATAGAGAATTCTTGCGAGAAGACTAGGGATGATAAAAGTAAAAATAGAAATGAAAGTATTTTTTTCATAAGATAGTTGATGGTTTTATTTAGCGTTTGAAGGTACAAAAACTAGAAAACATACAACTCTTAAAATATTGTTAAGAAAAAAATAGAAGCTGTTATTCTTCGCTTTTCTTTTTTGGTGCTCTTTTGGCCTCTTTTAGACTTTGCATAAGCATCCATTCAATCTGTCCGTTGGTAGATCGAAACT
>JBELDQ010000269.1:0-2811 GCA_042094215.1 Polaribacter sp.
ATTCTAGAGATATAGATTTTAAACGTTTTAGAGAAATTGCAGATGGTGTTGGCGCTTTGTTATTGGCAGATATTTCGCATCCAGCAGGAATGATTGCAAAAGGAATCTTAAATGATCCAATGCCGCATTGTCATATTGTAACAACCACAACACACAAAACCTTGCGAGGCCCAAGAGGAGGGATGATCATGATTGGTAAAGATTTTGAGAATCCATTTGGTCAAAAGCTGAAAAGTGGAAAACTAAAGAAAATGTCTACATTGCTTAATTCTGCTGTGTTTCCTGGAAATCAAGGAGGGCCATTAGAGCATGTGATTGCAGCGAAGGCGGTTGCATTTGGAGAGGCATTGACAGATGAATTTTTAGAATACCAACTGCAAGTAAAAGAAAATGCCAGTGCTATGGCAGCGGCTTTTGTAGCGAAAGGGTACGATATTATTTCTGGTGGAACCGACAACCACATGATGCTAATCGATTTAAGAAACAAAGGAATATCTGGTAAAGATGCAGAGATTGCCTTAGGGAAAGCAGATATTACGGTAAACAAAAACATGGTTCCTTTTGATGATAAAAGTCCATTTGTAACTTCTGGAATCCGTGTTGGAACACCAGCGATTACCACACGTGGTCTCTTAGCAGAAGACATGCAACAAGTCGTTGATTTTATTGATGAAGCAATTCAACACCATGAAAATGATGAGGCGTTAGCCGACATCGCAGAGCGTGTAGAAGACATGATGAGTTCTCGACGCTTATTTGTGATGTAACTCACGAGATACGAAAAGATAGAAAAGCAGCCAAACGGCTGCTTTTTTTAGTTAAGTAAACATTGATCAAGTCCTTTCTCACTTCCACATAAGATGTTCGTGATTGCATGGTGATTGGTAGGCAATTATTGCTAGCTGCCATGGTGCGTAAGTTAGAAATAGAAATCTGCTTTACTGCAATTCTGTGCCGTCTGAAGCTCTTTCGATGATCGCATCGGGTAGTGACTTTTTAGCTTTTGCTCCGAGTTTCTTAATTTTTTCTACACTAGAGATTAAATTTCCTTTTCCTTCAACCAACTTATTCATGGCAGCATTGTAATCGGTTTTGGAGGCATCAATTTTTTTTCCAATTCCGATGAGGTCCTTTAAAAGGCCATCAAATTTATCATATAATGCTCCAGCTTGCCTGGCTATCTCTATGGCATTGCGTTGTTGCTTTTCATTATTCCACATCGAATCTATGGTTCTCAATGTGGCCAATAAGGTGGTCGGGGTTACAATGACAATATTCTTTTCAAAGGCTTTGTTATACAGTGTGTTTTCGGCATTTAAAGCAATGGCAAATGCCGGTTCAATCGGTACAAAAAGTAGCACAAAATCAGGAGAATCTATTTTGTAAATGTCTTCGTATTTTTTCTCACTTAATTGATCTACATGTCGCTTTATGGAGGCTACATGTTCTTTTAAAAACCGTGCTTTTTCTTTGTCATCCTCTGTATTAACAAATTGCTCATACGCAGTTAACGAAACTTTAGAATCGACAATCATTTTCTTATGATCAGGTAAATTAATCACCACATCTGGAAGTACTTTTTTGCCATCTTCAGTAGTGAAGCTTTGCTGTATATTATACTCTCTATCTTTCTCTAATCCAGACTTTTCTAAAACGCGTTCTAGAACAAGTTCACCCCAATTCCCTTGAGTTTTGTTATCGCCTTTTAAGGCTTTGGTAAGGTTTACAGTCTCCTTACTCATTTGCTGATTCATTTCTTTCAATCCGATAATTTGTTGGCGCAAGGCAGCATGATAATCAATGCTTTCCTTGTGTGTTTTGTCAACCTTGTCCTCAAATAGTTTTATTTTCTCCTGTAAAGGATTCAATATACGCTGCATGTTTTCTTTGTTCTGCTCCGTAAATTTAGTGGATTTTTCATCTAAAATCTTGTTTGCTAAGTTTTCAAATTCTTTGCTAAACTTTTCTTGGAGTTTGGCCATTTCCTCTCTGTTCTCAGAAAGTTTAAGCTGTAGGTTTTCTATCTCAGCGTTTTGTTTTGTGTTCTCAATACGCAAGAAGTCCTTTTCGGTTCTCATTTCTTCTTTCTCATTAATCGCATGCTGCAGTTTGCGTTCTGAAGAGACATGCTGTTCTTCGGATAGTCGCTGTCTCTCTTGAAGAGCGGCAACAGATTTTTCAAATTTTAATTGTGATAGATAGCGCCCTAATAGGAGGCCAAGTGCCACAGAAACGATAGAAACAATAAACGAGGTCATAGAAATGGATTAAAGTTGATACTCATCAAAGGTAACGAACACTGTAACTACCCTTGAAAACAAGTACATGTTAACATATGCTTACCTACAAATATATCAACATTTATGCACTTGAAAATAGCGTAACCTATTCAATTTGCTATTTTAATTAACAAGGTGCTATTATTTTACGAATGCATTTATTAACGAAAGATCCTGATGTTTATCAGATTGTGATTTGTTGTTTTTTTAGAGCTAGACGATTCATATAAATAGTCGTATATTATAAAGAAGCAAGAAATACACCACACCTACTAAATTTTATGATTTCTCTGCAGTCAGTACCTAAAAAAAAATCGTAATATTGATCTCTTAATGGAATGATTACTTATGTTGTCAAAATTTATTTTTACAAAATTAATGGGATGGAAATTAGTACATGATTTTCCACATGATTTAAAGAAGTATGTTGTTATTGCCGCGCCGCATACCAGTTGGCAGGATTTTCCGATTGGTGTCTTAGCAAGAAATACCTCAGGTGTACAAATCAACTTTGTTGGTAAGAATTCACTTT
>JBELDQ010000270.1:0-2801 GCA_042094215.1 Polaribacter sp.
AAATTCAATTGCTTTCTTAAATAATTTGTCGTCTTTTATTTCTTTACTATACACGCCCGAAATTGTTTTGTGAACCGCTTTATGACGTCCGAAAATACTTTCTAAAGCGTCAGAA
Organism: Polaribacter sp.; assembly: GCA_042094215.1. Lineage (GTDB taxonomy): Bacteria > Bacteroidota > Bacteroidia > Flavobacteriales > Flavobacteriaceae > Polaribacter. Next base: position 116 of record JBELDQ010000270.1, read on the forward strand.
ATCTCACCTAAAGTAGCTCTGTTTTTAGCAGCTTTTACTGCTAAGTCTAATAAATTTCCTTCATTAGATTTAGCACAAGCTGTTAAGTCGTTTAAAGATTTTGTAACCTTAGCGCTGTCTCTTTTTGATTTGATATCGTTTAGTCTCTCGATTTGCGATAAGCGTACTGCTTCATTATCAACTTCTAAAATATGTAAAGGATCTTCTTGTGTGAGTTGGTATTTATTTACACCTACAATTACATCTTGTCCGCTATCTATTTTTGCTTGTTTTTTAGCAGCAGCTTCTTCAATTCGCATTTTCGGAATTCCTTTTTCAATGGCTTTTGTCATGCCGCCTAATTCCTCAACTTCCTTAATTAATTCCCAAGCTTTGTTGGTAATGTCTTCAGTTAGTTGTTCTACGTGATAGCTTCCTGCCCAAGGGTCGACAGTTTTTGTAATATGGGTTTCTTCTTGTAAATATATTTGTGTGTTACGTGCGATACGTGCAGAAAAATCTGTAGGTAAAGCAATTGCTTCATCTAAAGCATTGGTGTGTAAACTTTGTGTACCTCCAAAAGCCGCAGCCATGGCTTCAATTGTTGTTCGAGCTACATTGTTAAAAGGGTCTTGCTCTGTTAAAGACCAACCACTTGTTTGGCAATGTGTTCGTAATGCTAACGATTTTGGGTTTTTAGGGTTGAATTGTTTCACTATTTTTGCCCACAACATTCTTGCAGCTCGCATTTTGGCAATTTCTACAAAATGATTCATGCCTATTGCCCAGAAAAAAGACAATCTCGGAGCAAAAGTATCAATGTCCATTCCAGCTTCTAATCCTTTTTTGATGTAATCTAATCCATCAGCCAAAGTGTATGCTAATTCAATTTCAGCTGTTGCTCCTGCTTCTTGCATGTGATAGCCAGAGATAGAAATTGAGTTGTATTTCGGCATAAAATCCGAAGTGTATTTAAAAATATCCGCAATGATTTTCATTGATGGAGTAGGTGGGTAGATATATGTATTACGCACCATAAACTCTTTTAAAATATCATTTTGAATGGTTCCTGACAACAACTCCGGCGCAACACCTTGTTCTTCGGCAGCAACAATATAAAAGGCTAGTATTGGTAAAACGGCACCATTCATAGTCATGGATACCGACATTTTATCTAACGGAATTTGGTCGAATAGAATTTTCATATCCTCAACCGAATCAATTGCAACACCTGCTTTACCAACATCACCTTGTACACGTTCGTGATCTGAATCGTAACCACGGTGTGTTGCTAAATCAAAAGCAACTGAAAGTCCTTTTTGTCCGGCTGCTAAATTTCTTCTGTAAAAAGCGTTGCTTTCTTCAGCTGTTGAAAATCCGGCGTATTGACGAATAGTCCAAGGTCTACGAACATACATTGTTGAGTAGGGGCCGCGTAAATTTGGAGCAATACCAGCAACAAAATTTTCATGTTGCTTGCTTTCAACTTGTGATTTTTGACTTAGGTCTAATTGTATGTTTGATACGTTTTTTCTACTCATCTTGTAAACGTTCTTGTTCTAGCTTTTCAGCTAATCGTTTTTGAATAATCGGTTGGATGAGTGTTTTTTCGTTTCTAATTTTCATAAACGGAAAAAGCTCCAAATCATTCTTCATTTTATCTTTGTCGTTCTGAATTTTATTAGTTCCCAATAAAACTAATTTACCAGTATCGAATTTTGCTTGTTCTTTTTCGGCAGCATCTTTAATTTTTCGCTGTATAATTCCTTCTTTAAGTTGCTTTAAGAATCCGCCACCTTTTTCGATAGTTTTAAAGACTTCTAAAGAATTATGTGCCAATTGTTGTGTGATAGCTTCAATATAATAAGCACCGTCTGCAAAATTCTGAGCATCTGAAAGTTCGCTTTCTTGTTGTAAAATCAATAACTGATTTCTAGAAATGCGCTCACCAAATTCATTCGAATGATGAAAAATATCATCGTAAGAAATATTACAAACCGTGTCTGCTCCACCTAAAATAGCACTCATACATTCTGATGTAGTACGAAGCATGTTTACATTATAGTCATACAACGTTTTGTTGCGTAAGCTAGGTTGTGCAAATATATGTGTTGTATTGTTTTTAATAGCGTACTCTTTTAAGAGTGAGGCCCATAAGATTCTAAAAGCTCTTAGTTTCGCTATTTCAAAAAAGTAGTTACTACCTACAGAAAAATTAAAGTGTATGTTGTTGGCTATTTTACTTCCGAAGTGATTTAAGTATTCATTAGCGTGCGCAATTGCGTAGGCAAGTTGTTGTGTGTTATTCGCGCCAGCATTTTGATATGTTGATGCGTTAATACAAATAGCGTTCGGAACATTGTTAATGATCTTATCGAATTCTTTGTGATCATTATTTAAGTTCGTAAACCAGTTACCTGTACTCGTTAAATTGCCAATAATATCAATATTAAAATAACAATTGTCTGAAGCTATGTAATTTGATAATTCAATAATGAATTTAGCGTCTAAAAACTTTACTTTAAAATAAAGGACAGTGTTTTTAAGGTCTACATCTTGAAGTAGTGTTTTGTAATCGAACTTCGTTTTTGCTTTAAATTCTATAGATTTTGCACCTCTTTTTAAAGAGTCGATAGCAAAAGAATTTGCTTTTTTCTCATCTTCAATATAAATAGACTGACAAATATTGAATCCCTTTTCAGGTGTT
>JBELDQ010000271.1:0-2799 GCA_042094215.1 Polaribacter sp.
CAAGATAATTCTGATAACTTGGCAATCAATATTCGATTGAAAGAAGGGAAAAAGAACTTTTGGTTCGGTGAGGTGATTGCAGGTGTTGGAGGTGATGATAGAAATATTGCACGACCAAAATTATTCTATTACAATCCAAAGTATAGTGTTAATATTATTACAGATGTCAATAATATAGGGAAGGTACCGTTTACTCGTAGAGATTATTTCAGATTCACCGGAGGTTTCAGACCTGGAGGAAGTAATGGTACTAGTTTTAACGTAGCTTCTGCTGATATAGGTTTCTTGACGCTACAGAATAACAGAGCCAAAGAAATCAAATCAAAGTTTGCCGCGGCAAATTTTAGTTACTCGCCAAAGAAAACATGGGATTTAAGTGGTTTTGCCATCTATTCAGGTTCAGATACTGAATTAGAACAGAACAGTACTAGGAATTATATTAGTAGTGGATTAGACGAGGTAACAAGCAGCAGTACTACGCAAAAAAGTAACCTGGGTTTACTGAAGTTGAGCTCTAGTTATAAGCCCAATGTGAACAATCAATTTGATTATGATATTTTTGCTAAAATTTCCGATCAAAGAGAAGATGAACTTTTTATTTCGTCGCAAATTCCTGGAGATATCTTGCAGGTACAATCTCAAAATCCATTTTCAATTAATCAAAACCTGAATTATTATTACACTTTAAACGAGAAGAATATCTTTTCACTGAGTGCGCAACATTTATGGCAAGATGAAGATCCTTTTTACAATGCGAGGTTGCAACAGCTTTCTTTTGCAAATTTATTGTCATTAGCACCTCCTTCCGAAGGAAATCCATACGATGTTTCTCAAGATAATCGTGTAAAAACAAATAAGCTAGATGCGCGGTTAGATTATTTTTACGTGATCAATTCAAAGAGTAATTTAAATATCAAATTAGGAACAACATTAAGCGATCAGCAATTCAATTCGAGTGTTTTTGAAACCTTAGATGGTAATGCTTCCACAATCACAGATCCAGCAACTATGAATGATGTGTCCTATGTTTTTTCTGATTTGTATGCAGGTTTTAATTATAAGTTTATTACCGGGATTTTTACCTTTGATCAAGGAGTGACCTTGCATTCGTATTCTGCAAAAAATACACAATTGGGAAGTGTTGTAGATGATAATTTTTCAAAGTTATTACCCAATGCATCCATCAAAGTGCAACTTAAAAAATCGGAGACATTGAGGTTAGGGTACTCAAAGCAGGTTAGTTTTACAGATATTAATAGAATTGCAGAAGGGTATGTTTTTGATAATTACAATCGCTTGTATTCTGGAAATAGAAACCTAGAGAGTTCGTATGCTCACAATGTAAGATTGAATTACTACAGTTTTAATTTGTTTAATTATACCAATGTGTTTGCATCGGTAAACTACAATAAAAGAATAAATTCAACTACGGGAAGTATTTTGCCAATCAACGGAGGGTTTGATCAAGTTTCTTCTACGGTAAATACATTGTTTCCTAATGAATCTCTTTCTGCAAACGCAAATGTTCAGAAAACGGTTGGTAAATTTAAGGGGTCACTTGGCGGTAGAATTTCATTGTCAAAATCAGTGAATACAATTGTTGGTTTTAGAGATACGGATAATGATCCCAACACGCTTCCAGAGCAAATTACTCAAGATAGAGAAGCAAGGTCTTACAGCAGGTCGTTGAGAACAGGAATTAGTTCTAACTTTAGGCGAGCTCCAAATTTCGACTTTGGATATAATGTTTCTGTAAACGATTACAACCAAGGAGGTATTGTCAATAAGTTTACAACACATAGCCCCTTTTTAAATCTAGATATCTTGTTCTTGAAGAGCTTTACTTTTACATCGAGATATACGTACAACAATTATCAAAATCAAATAGAGACGCTTAATAGTTTTAGCTTTTTGGATTTGAATTTGAATTATCAAAAGAAAGATAGCAAGTGGGAGTATGCTTTGGAAATGACCAATGCACTCAATACAACCTCTATCAATAGAGATACGACAAATGCAATTTATACAAGTACTTCTGCATATGTGATACAACCAAGATATACGGTTTTTACAATTACTTATAACTTGTAGTTAATGATACTTTAAAAAAAGCGAATAGAAATATTCGCTTTTTTTTATTCCTAATAGTTTGTACTTTCGGGCCATGAACGGTAAAAATGGACTTCTTGTGTTTTTCTCTTTTTTTAAGACAATTGGGTATTTGTTTTTGTTTATAGTTTTCGGACTTTTTTTAGATAGTTCATACATGCACGCACGCATTGCAGAGACCCAGCATATTGCAACAGCAATTATGTTTGTCGGTTTTGCAACGTTATATTATAAATCTTCGGCGAGGTTAAGAGAGCAGATGCTCTATGCGGTTGTTATTGGCTTTATAGGTGAGCATTTGTTTTCTAGAGGGTTGGGAATGTATACCTATAGGCTAGAGAATGTGCCGCATTATGTCCCTTTAGGTCACGCAATTGTGTTGGTAGCTACTATTTATTTTTGCAAGGAAAAAGTGGTGAAACTGCATAAAGTTTGGTTAGAGAATCTTTTTGCCATAACGATAGCAATCTATGCGACTCTGTTTTTAATCTTTGCCGGTGATGTTTTTGGATTTGTCATGTCCGTGGCAGTGCTATTTCTTTTGCGAAATAAGCCAAGAGAGCGCTTGTTCTATCTAAGTATGTATGTAGTCGTCGCTTTTTTGGAGATTATTGGTACAAGTTATCAATGTTGGTATTGGCCAGAGACAGCTTATGATGTTATTCCTTTTTTAAAGAGTGCAAATCCGCC
>JBELDQ010000272.1:0-2774 GCA_042094215.1 Polaribacter sp.
TAGAGCCTGTTGCGCAATCTAGCAGACCTCTATTGATTATTGCAGAAGATGTAGACGGGCAAGCACTCGCTACTTTGGTTGTAAATAAGCTGAGAGGAGGCTTAAAAATTGCTGCTGTAAAAGCTCCTGGATTTGGAGACAGAAGAAAAGCAATGCTCGAAGATATTGCTATTTTAACTGGAGGAACTGTAATCTCTGAAGAAAGAGGTTTTTCTCTAGAAAATGCAACATTAGATTTATTAGGGACGGCAGAAACAGTGACTATTGACAAAGACAACACGACCATTGTAAATGGTTCTGGAGATGCAGACTCAATCAAAGCTAGAGTGAATCAAATTAAAGCTCAGATAGAAACAACAACTTCTGACTACGACAAAGAAAAACTACAAGAGCGCTTGGCTAAATTAGCTGGAGGTGTTGCTGTTTTATATGTTGGGGCTGCTTCTGAAGTAGAAATGAAAGAAAAGAAAGACAGAGTTGACGATGCGCTACACGCAACAAGAGCTGCTGTAGAAGAGGGAATTGTTGCTGGGGGTGGAGTTGCTTTGGTACGCGCAAAGAGCGTATTAGAAGAACTAACCACAGACAATTTAGACGAGGTTACTGGTGTTCAAATCGTAGCAAGAGCTATTGAAGCTCCTTTGAGAACTATTGTTGAAAATGCAGGCGGAGAAGGATCTGTTGTAATTAACAAGGTATTAGAAGGAAAGAAAGACTTTGGTTACGATGCAAAATCTGAAGCCTATGTAGACATGCTAAAAGCTGGTATTATTGATCCTAAAAAAGTAACACGTGTTGCTTTAGAAAATGCTGCTTCTGTGGCTGGAATGATTTTAACAACAGAATGTGCACTCATTGATATTAAAGAAGACAATCCTGCAGCTGCAATGCCTCCAATGGGCGGTGGAATGCCAGGAATGATGTAAAGTGCATCTGCCTATACACATGAAAACCTCGAGAGATTCTCGAGGTTTTTTTTATTTTGGTTACTCACCAATAATAGGAGGTTATTTATCTTGCCCTTTGTGATCTTTTACTTCATCACCATCTCTATACCTGCAACATGGATGCACTGAGTTATACGCCTCATCAGTAGCTTTAACAGCTTTCGTGTCATGCCCCACTAATGCCATGTTTTTTTGAATTGATTTCACATCTATTTTACGCTCATCAATAATCATGCGTAGCTGATGCGTTTTCAAATCCCAAGTAGCAAATTTTACACCTTTGGTTTTTAGCGCTGCTGTTTCAATACGCTTTTTACACATCATGCAAACCCCATCGACCTCAATAGCTACTTTTGCATTTTTATTTTTTTTCTGTGCTTGCACACTAACCGACAGCATGAATGCCATCACAATCACTAGTATTTTTTTCATCTTAATCTAATTTAAATCGCAATCCCATATAAAGCATCCTTCCCAGGATTGGCGCATATGTAATAGTCGTATCAAAATACGGACCAAAAGGAGCATCACTTCCTAATATAGGATTCTTTTGTTTATAATTTGTTAGGTTTTCTCCACCTATGTACATTTCAAAATTCTTAGAAAACACTTTTGTTACCTGCCCATTTAACAAACTATAAGGCATCGCTTTTTCGGGCAATTGGTACGCTACTGGATTCGATGTAGTAGCAGGTAAACGCTGTTCTCCAATAAAATTGTACGTAACATCAAACTTCCATTGTTTATCATCTATTTTTGCCTCTGTTTCGTATGAAATATTGGCAAAAAATCGATGTTTAGCCTGTATTGGTTTTTGAAAAGTCCCCGATGTATACTCTGTAAAGACATCATAATACTTATAAGCTGCCCTTACATTTAATCGATCTACTACTTCATAATTTACCTCAATTTGAAAACTATCAGCTTTGCTTTCTCCTTCTAAATTGTAAAAAGAGACCTCTTGTGGATTTTCTATATCTACCACTACTTGGTTCGAAAAATCTGTTCGATAAAAATCTAAAGTCACATCCCCATTTCTTTCAAACAGTCGGAACTTCTGCAAATAAGAAACACCGAAATTCCATGCAATTTCTGGAGAAAGCCCATATGCATTTTCTCCATTTCCACGAATAGCTATTTGTCTTGAACTGGCAAGGTATTTTTGATTTTCTGCAAAAATAGCCGCATTTCTTCTACCTCTTCCTACCGACGCTCTTAAAACGGCATCCGTCCATGGCACATAGCGCAAATGCAATCTAGGCGTTACAAAGGTTCCCAAATAGGTATGCTTATCTAAGCGCACTCCTGCAGTAAAACTAAAATCATCTAAATTATCATAAGCATATTCAAAAAATGCGCCAACAGCATTTTCTTTTCTATTGTAATTTAACTGATTCATCTGCTCTACATAAGCATCTTGCGAAACACTGATTCCGGTTTTAAACTTATTTCTAGTATCTCCAATAATCGAATTAAAAAGAAAAGTTCCATAAAAACTTTCATGCTTTATATCGTAGAGGTTCAATCCAAAATAAGAGTCTTGCTCATGATTGCTGTAGGCCAACTGCAATCCAAAACTTTGAAAAGGGAGTTGAGGAAATACATAGCCTAACTTCGCAGAACTTTCAAATCTTTTGGTCTTGATCTCACTTCCCCATACATTCGTGCTTCCCCTATCTGCAGCATAATCAAAATTAATTTCGCCCATTTGTTTTGTATCGGTCAGATACCTAAAATTCAAAAAACTAATCCAACCATTTTCTGCATCAGTATACTGCCATCGATTCATAACATTTATCTGATTCGACAATGGGGCATCTAAAAAAT
>JBELDQ010000273.1:0-2770 GCA_042094215.1 Polaribacter sp.
TTCCCGTGCATTTGTGTCCAGATCAAGATTTTTTTTGGACCAGCACCAAAGGAAACAGTATGTATAGGAACCCTGTTTTCTGAACTACCAATAGTCGTAACTGACAAAATACCACCTAATTGTTCTAGTAAAGGAGCAATATGCGTATAATGAATCCACTTACCAAAAAGAGTCGTTTCCTTATGCAAGTTATATTCAGAATTCAAGGTATGTTCAGTTATAATTTTCATTTCATGGTATCTACTACAAACATACAATTTCAAATGGTTAGTCACATTATAATATTGTTACAAAAGTAAACCACACAAATGTTACAGTTGTAAATTGAAACTACTAGGCTTTAGTTTACATTTGTACCAATACTAATTCATATTACATGGATTTAAAAGAGTGTTCACGAAACCTTTAAAAACAGTATAACAAAACTCTATTTTACGTATTCAAAACACTGTAAATGTGTGTATTAATACCAATAACCTAAACTAATACATCAACTCCATTCGCGCTTCATGAAATATATACTTAAAAATACAACTGCAACTTAATTAAATTGTTTACATTTGTAATAACTAAATTAATTTACAATGGTAAACATCGTTGAATTTACAGATAGAATCAAAAAGGTCATGAGTTTTCATGCGTTAAGCGCCTCACTCTTTGCCGATAAAATTGGCGTACAGCGTTCTAGCATTTCTCATCTATTATCTGGAAGAAATAAACCGAGTTTAGATTTTGTTCTAAAAGTAACCCAAGCATTTGACGATGTAGATGTCTACTGGTTGTTAAATGGAAAAGGGACTTTCCCGAAAGCTATAAGTTCCAACAACTCCTCCACTACTCCACTACCACAAACCAGAGCAACATCAGAACAGGAAATTTTAAGCCAAAAGAAAATACAACGCATTGTCGTTTTTTATTCAGATGGAACTTTCGAAGAATACACGAAATAAAAAGGAAGTACTTAGTTGATCAATTCTGTCATCGCTGTTCTAATTATGGCAATGTGACGCGCTCTATTAGCAATCTCCTCTGTTTTTTGAAATTCAACCATTCTACTCAGAAGACTCACTGCGGTTTTATCAAAGTCAAATTTTTGAAACTCCTTACCTTTCGCTACCAAATCAGCAACCACATTGCGAATTGCATCGGTATTATTACTTTTTGCAATTTTTTCAAATGCCAAGTTGTATAGGTTCTTTGTACGATTGTCGTTGGTTAAAAACATCCCCGATAAGACATTCTTTGCAATAAACGACAATTCGCTCTCATCATTGGCTTCAATGAATATGCGTGTCAATGGCAATGCAATAATCTCCCGCACCTCGCTCGGTATTTCTTTTGCTAATTTTATAGCAGCCGCCTGATCAACATAATACAGCGCCACCAATGTTTTTCCTAAAACAGCATAAGAAGCACTCTTTAATGACTTTTGAAAAATAGGCAAATATGTTGGATCCACTAACTTCCCTAGCACCTCTATAGCTGCTGCACGAACAAGTGTTTTTTCATCTTGCAAAGCAATTTTTTGAAGCTTCTCTATAACCGCTCGTTTCGAGAATTTATTCCCGAGATTTAACTGCTCAATTGCCAATACCCTAACCTTATAAAAAGGATCACTCATCGCATTGGCAATGGCATTGAAGGCTTTTTTATCATCTTGTCGTTTTGCCAATACAGCAATCGCTTCCTTTTTAAGTCCGTAGTTACGCGCGTGTTTCAATTGCGCTATGTATTGCTTTGTTGTTTTTGCCTCATCAATATCCGCTAACAATACGCCATCTGCATTGATTAAAATCACTTCGGGTGCTTCGCTGTATGGAAAAACAAAAGAAGTTTCCTCGCCATCAACAAATATCCGCTCACGACGCAACTTCCCATCTTCAACAAAATCAATAGCCAATGGAAAACAAAAAACAGCCCCTCGCTGCAGTACATTTACGGCAACCGTTTTTTCTAGAAGATTGTAATCATAACTAATCGCTAAATTCGGATGTCCCTTACCAAAAAACCACTGATTAAAAAACCAATTCAAATCTTTCCCTGTAATTTCTTCAAAAGCTAAACGCATTTGATGCACTTCGGCCGATTGGAATTTATACTTGGTTAAGTACAAGTTCAATGCTCTAAAAAATGCAGCATCCCCAACATAATTTCGCAGCATATGCACAATCGCGGCCCCTTTATTACTGCTCACAACATCAAATAACGCTTCTGGGTCTTTATAATAGTAGCGCACCAAATTTTTATCGAAATGATCTCCTTGCCTATACAGTGCTACCTGCTCGTGCAACTCCGCATCTGCAGCATTATTACCGTATTTATGAGTACTCCATAAATATTCACCATACTTCGCAAAAGAAGTATTTAAGGCAATATGACTCCAACTCTCTGCCGTAACCAAATTACCAAACCAATGATGAAACAATGCATTCGCGATAGCACTTTCATGTGTATTGGCATCAATCAATTGCCCCGGCACCTGATACGCCTGCTCTCCGTGAATTACTGCTGTAGTATTTGCCATACCAGTATTCGTGAAACCATTTCCAACAAGCTGCTTGTAGGAATTCCATGGATAATCAACACCTAATAGTTCTGAAAAATAAGACATCATTTCTGGAGTATTGCCAAAAATAGCCTTTGCTTGAGGCGCATACTTTTCTGCAACGTAATACTGTAATGGAATATTCCTGTAAGCATCGTCAACAATGGTAAATTCACCAACCCCCATAAAGAAAAGATACGGCGCGTGCTTTTGCTTAAAATTCCA
>JBELDQ010000274.1:0-2757 GCA_042094215.1 Polaribacter sp.
ATCTTCCCTATCTTATCAAGCAGATATTTCATCTCCAATTATTTTGACACCAATGTAATATTTAAAAATTTCTATTTTCGAAAGAACTAATTTGATTATGAAAACCTTTGTTATACCCTTTCTTTTCCTTTTTTTATGGACATTCTCCTGTTTTGATATGCAGGCTCAAGAAGTAAAAAAGCCTAAAATTGCTGTAGTTTTGAGTGGAGGAGGGGCAAAAGGAGTTGCGCATATACCTCTTTTACAAACCTTAGACTCTCTAGGAATTGTTCCAGATCTAATAGTTGGTACTAGCATAGGAAGTTTGGTTGGCGGCTTTTATGCCATGGGTTATTCTGGGGATAGTATAGCAGATATAACTCGTAATGCAGATTGGGGTAAACTACTTGGCGGTAAAACACCTCTAAAAGATGTAGTAGTGGAGGAAAAAAGTGAGTTTGGCCGATACCTATTGACTTTGGATGTTAAAAACGGAAAACCCAAAACGAGTTCTGCCATTATCAATGACCAATATTTACGTGAATTTTTTGCAAACCTGACTTATCCTGTTTACCGAATAGATGAATTTGATGATTTACCGATTGCGTATCGAGCTGTTGCCACGGATATAGTGAATGGCGAAGAGGTGGTAATAAAAGACGGAAGTTTGGCTCTAGCGATGCGTGCAAGCATGTCCATTCCAAGTGTTTTTCAACCGGTTCCATATAAAGATGTTTTATTAGTAGATGGAGGTATTGTAAATAACTTCCCTGTAGATGTTGCTAAGGCTTGGGGAGCCGATATAATTATTGGAAGTGATGTTGGAGGAGGGATGAAACCCAAAGAGGAATTGGAGGGATTTACCAGTATCTTGTTTCAGTCAGCCATGTTGATTAGCAACAAAAAAAACCCAGAAAGCCAGGCGATGTGTGATATTTTACTCGATCATTATGCTAATCTCACGTATTCGACTGGAGACTTTAAAAATGCTTCAGAAATTTATGAAGAAGGTAAGATTGCTGCAGCATCCAATATGGATAAGCTGGTCGAATTAGCAAGGGTTTTGGAGCCATACAGTCAAAAATCGGTTTCACTACCGATGGTTTCGAATAGAATCATGTTAGACACTATAATGTATAGTGGAATAAGCGAGGATAATTTGGACTTGGTAAAAGCAAGGATGAATGTAAAAACCAATACCGCTTACACGATAAATGAACTAGAGGATGCTGTAGAGCGAGCAATGGGAACTAATTTATTTTCTCAAGTAGATGCTAATCCAATTTTGGAGGAAGATTTGGTTGGAATGCAGGTGACGGTAACCGAAAATTCGCCGCATCAGTTGAAGTTTGGTCTTCATTTCGATAATGACTCCGGGATTGGTCTTTTAGCGAACTATACGGGTAGAAATGTTCTTGGAAAGTCTTCACGTATTTTGGTTACCGGTGATATTTCGGATGAACCTAGCTACAGAATTCAGTACCAAAAACAATTTGGAAAGAACAAATCTTGGTGGATGCGTAATGAGTTATTTCAAAGTTGGGCCACTCAAAAGAGTTATGTTTTTGGTTTTGAGTTGAATGATGAGTTCTTGTTGAGGTATTCCATATTATCGAATGAAATAAATAAGAATATTAAACCTCTCGAAAGTTATATAGGAGCTGGTATAGATGTATACAATCATCGGATGACTCCAAAAGTAGATCCCGAGATTGACCCTAATACGCTGAATAGAGAACGCTATGAAGTTCGAAGTGCTGAGGTATATATACATTATGCTCAAAACAATCTAGATGAGGTGTTTTTTGCTACCCAAGGAAGCAAAACGAATATAAGGATAGCCAGGACTCTTTTGAATAAGTCGGACAATATTATTTACAATCCAGATGGGTTGGATGAACTTGAACAGGAAAGTTATAAGAACATTACCATTGGAAATTTTACAAGAATTTTATTTCAGTATGAGAAAAGATTTCCTATTCATCCAAAAATGACATGGATCATTAATCCAGAGGTTGGTTTTATGCTAGCTGATAATCGAGACCCTGCATCAAATTATGGGAGAGCTGCAGGACTTGAATACCACTTTGGTGGAAATTTACCCAACTTTAAGCGATATTTCTTTTCATTTTATGGCCTAAATAGAAATGAAATAAATGCTTATCAATTCATACACCTAGGTACGAGTTTACAGATTAATCCTGTTTCCAAATTCTACATTATACCACATGCGGACTATATATCAGGAGGACGAGGTTATTTTGACGATTATATCAAAAATGCTTTTCAGCCAAAATACAAGTGGTCTGATGAAAATTCATCCGCTGCAAGTTTTCTATACTCGGTAGGTAGTACATTTTCCTATAATTCGATTATCGGGCCGATTAACATAGATTTTACTGGCCTAGGAGGAACAGGAAACAAGAAACTACATTTTTACTTTGGATTAGGACTATGTATGCCTATCTCTAAATAAAGAACGGTTCTAACTTTTAGGAGTTTATAAGCGTTTCTAATGAGTGTGTCGATAACTTCTAGGAACACGGTAAGTGTCCTGATGTATAGGTCATACTCGATTTAGGTGGAGCAAACTGCGTTCGTTTGATTCCCTTTGCCATATGCATATATTCATTCGTAGTAGGTGTTCTACTCAGGATAGCAGCTAATGTCTCGACCTGAAATATGCATCGTTTCACCAATACGAACATATATATCAAAAACTTGATGTTTTTTAATTCGAAGGCCATAGCAAGACATCATTTTTGCGAGTATTCATTA
>JBELDQ010000275.1:0-2748 GCA_042094215.1 Polaribacter sp.
AGCAGCTTTTATAGCAAAGGTTCGTATTGAAGGGCTCAGAGACTATGGAGCAGCACTAAGTCCGTTCAATGCCTTTCAAATTATTCAGGGACTAGAAACCTTGGAGATTCGCATACAACAGCATAGTAAGAATGCATTGGCGTTAGCATCTTGGCTAGCAGATCAAAAAGAAGTAGCATGGGTAAATTATCCAGGTTTGCCAACAAGTGATTACAAAGCATTAGCAGAGGTGTATTTGCCCAACGGTCAAAGTGGAATTGTCACTTTTGGACTTAAGGGAGGGTTTGAATCAGCAAAAAAAGTGGCAGATGCAACCACTGTTTTTTCTCTTTTGGCAAATATTGGGGATACCAAGTCACTGATTATTCATCCAGCAAGTACCACACATCAGCAATTGTCTGATGCACAGCAAGAGGCAAGTGGCGTGACCAAAGACCTTATTCGTCTGTCTGTTGGGTTGGAAGATATAGAGGATTTAAAATCAGACTTACAAAAAGCTTTTGTTCACATTTCGAATGAAGTCTTGGTCTAGGTAGAAAGCAACTCATTGAGTGAATAGCTCGCAGAATGAAAATAAGCGTAAGACATCGAATTAGCTCAACGTGAGCCGGCTTTTAAAAGGATTCTATGAGACAAAGAACATATCATGAACAGCAATTTATTATTTATAACCATACCTAGTTACATCACAGAAAGTGGTGCTCAATTTCATGACATTCAATTGAGTTATCGATTGTTTGGACAAGAATTGGGCACTGCTCCCGTGGTATTGGTAAACCATGCATTAACCGGAAATTGCAATGTAACAGGCAAGGATGGTTGGTGGACAGATGTGATTGGTATTGGTAATGCCATTGATACAAATCTGTATACGATAGTGGCATTCAATATTCCAGGAAATGGCTTTGATGGTTTTATCATTGATGCCTATCAATGTTTTGTTGCTAGAGACATGGCAAGACTCTTTTTAATAGGATTGGAAATGCTACATGTTTCAAGATTGTTTGCATTGATTGGAGGTTCTTTAGGTGGAGGAATTGCATGGGAAATGGTGGTACTAAGTCCTAAGATAGCATCTCATTTTATTCCTGTAGCAACAGATTGGAAGTCTACAGATTGGTTGATTGCAAATTGTCAAGTCCAAGAGCAGTTTTTGCAGAACTCAACCAATCCTGTGCATGATGCACGCATGCATGCCATGCTTTGTTATCGCACTCCAGCATCTTTCAAACAGCGTTTTCAACGCTCAAAAGATACTGCTGTGGCTAGGTTTAATGTAGAAAGTTGGTTGTTGCATCATGGAAGTAAATTGCAAAAACGTTTTCAGTTGGCATCGTATAAATTAATGAACCAATTACTTCGAACAATAGATGTTACGAATAATGGAGAAAAGAGTACAGATGTTTTGAATACTATTGAAGCTGATATTCATATTGTTGCCGTGAATTCAGACCTGTTTTTTACAGCAGAAGAAAACAGAGAAACGTATCAGGAGCTATTGAACTCAAAAAAAGCTGTAACCTACAATGAGATACAGTCAGTGCATGGACATGATGCTTTTTTAATAGAACATGCACAATTACAAAAAATGATAGCACCTATTTTTAAAAAATAATACAATGGAAGTGATTACATGTGAAGAGGCTTTTTCAAGCCGCAACAAAGCGGCGAAAAAGAATAAGATGATACAAATAAATATAGCCGTATTTGGTGTGGGGACGGTTGGGAGTGCTTTTGTGAATCAGGTATTGTCTGACGCACAATTGGTAAAGGTAAGGGCGAATATTCAGCTGTGTGTGTTTGCTATAGCAAATTCCTCAAAAGTTATTTTAAGTAGAGCTGGGTTTGTAGAAAATTGGGAACGTGCTTTACATCAGGGTGGAGAAGAGTATGTGTCAATTGATGTAGTGCTAAGATTTGCAAGAGAACATCAGTTGCAGAATTTAATAGCTATTGACAATACGGCAAGTCGCGACTTGGTTGCAAGTTATAGGTCTATTATAAAGAGCGGTTTCGATGTAGTCTCGTCAAATAAAATAGCAAATACCTTGTCCTATTCTTTTTATAAACAGTTGAGAAGTACTTTGGAGAAACATCAAAAAACATATGCATATGAAACAAATGTTGGAGCGGGTCTACCCCTTATTCATACCTTAAGATTATTACACGATTCTGGTGAACGCATTGCAAAAGTTAGAGGCGTGTTTTCAGGTTCGTTAAGTTATTTATTTAATGCATTTTCGTCTCAAAATAGGACCTTTTCAGAGGTGTTAAAAGAGGCGGTTGAGAAGGGGTTTACAGAGCCAGACCCACGAGAAGATTTGTGTGGAAATGATGTTGCTCGAAAATTGCTGATTTTAGCAAGAGAATTGGGGGCGGAAAATGAGTTTGAAGAGGTGCGAGTTGAAAATTTGATTCCTGTTGAATTAAGAGAGGGGGAGGCAGACTATTTTTTATCTCGTCTAGACAAAATGAATGCCTTATTTCTCAAAAAGAAAGAAGCGCAGCCACCAGGTCATGTGCTCAGATATGTTGGTGAGCTATCAGGAGATCTGGTAGAGGGCAAGATGCATTTAGCTGTGAAGTTAATCTCTGTACCAGTAACATCTTCATTAGGAGGTCTCAAACACTCGGATACAGTTTTTGAGGTGTATACAGACTCTTACGGACAGAGACCATTTGTAATTCAGGGGGCAGGAGCAGGTGCAGAAGTAACGGCAAGAGGTGTTTTCGGAGATGTTTTGAGAT
>JBELDQ010000276.1:0-2714 GCA_042094215.1 Polaribacter sp.
ATCCATCGAAGAAGAAACAAATAAAGAAGAATCATTCATAGAAATTTACGAAGAAAACGGAACGTTTTATGGAAAGGTCCTACAGGTGCTCGATCCCAAAAAGAAAGGCGCAGTCTGTGAAAAGTGTAAGGGACAAGATAAAAACAAACCCATTGAAGGGCTCATTATTATCAAAGGATTAATACAAGATAAAAATGAATGGTCTGGTGGTACAATACTCGACCCAAAAAACGGAAAAACGTATAAATGTACAATTACGGTACCAACTAAAAACACAATGAAACTTCGGGGTTATGTGGGGTTTTCAGTATTTGGTAGAACAGCAACCTGGTACCGCGTTAAGGAGTAGTTTTAATCTAGATTACTCGTTTCTATATCTTTGATTTTGGCTTTTAATCCCCATCCTCCCATAGTTTCAGAAACAGCAAAAACCACTTCATTTTTTCCTTTAGTTAAGGTCAGATAGATACTATCAAAATAACCGATTGTTCCTAAATAACGATAATCTCTGGATCTAAACCTATTGTACCCTGAATACACGACCTTATTGTTTACATAAATAATGACATCATCACTGAATCCAAAACTCAGTTTTTTTATTTGACGTTTTTCCGAAGGTATAATCGTTTTAGCAAATACAGTATTCTTTTCCTTTGTTTTCATACCTACCTTAGCCAAATTGAGCTTACCATCATACTCCGTTGCTAATGGACTCCACTCACCACTTGCATATTCTGAATGACGCTTTAAATTTACAACACCATTTAAATCCTTCTTGTCAAAAAATTTTGAAACCTCCCAATCTAACAGCACTCCCTCTTCTAATTCAGGAGTTGCACGACTAACTCCTATTAATTTGGGCTCTTCTATTTCTTGATAAGTTAAATTAGCGTAATGCGCTCCTCCTAGTAAGCTATAAAATCCTAGCCCTCCCGAAACGGGTTCTCTTTTTAAATCATGCACGTGCAATACAGGTTGGGACATGTTATTTAGAAACACATCCATCTTGTTATTATATATCACCAATTTGACATGCATCCATTCTTCAAAATTATAATGATAAGCACCTGAATACCCCTTACCATGATACAATTGCCATCCCGAAACCCCGTTAAACACAGGTGTATATTGCATCGCATCTGGATTGCCTGATTGATGCGCTCTCAAATAAAATTCTTCATAATTTTTGTCATCACAATGTCTAAACTGAATCATGGCAAACTTTCTACCTTGACTAAAATTTACATCGTACTCAATAATACCATTTTTGAGTTTAGCATCTTTCAAGATTGCTGCGCCTTTCTCTAGATACAGTGATGGTTTCCCCTTATAATTGCTAAATGCGAAATTTTCAGCTTTAATATCCCAGAAATCTTCTGTAAACTGGGCCTTTAATTGAGTTTGTGAGAACGCAAAACTGTTGGTTAATAGAACTAAACAAATACTTTTTACAAAAGACAATCTCATAATAGTAGACAAATAAATAAGCAGACAAATTGAACATATCTTTATCTATTTCAAAAAAAATCCTGTTAATTAAATCCTAAATAAAGAAACACTAATTTTTATCTCCCAACATGGGTACAAAAGCAAAATCACCCAGCTCATGTTTTTCAAATTCTTTAGGAGACGTTCGAATAAACAATGTCATAATTTGTGTTTTATCTCCAACAGGAATCAATAATCTGCCGCCAACTTTTAATTGACTGAGCAAAGGCTTAGGTACAAATGGAGCTCCGGCAGTTACGATGATCTTATCAAAAGGAGCTGCATCGGGTAAACCTTTGTAACCATCTCCAAAAATCAATTTCTTAGCTCTGTATCCTAGTTTGGGTAAAAACAAGGAGGTCTTCTTAAACAATTCTTGCTGTCGTTCTATAGAATACACTGCCGCTTTCATTTCTAATAAAACAGCTGTTTGGTATCCAGAACCGGTACCTATTTCCAATACTTTTTCTCCTGCTTGTACTTGCAATGTTTGCGACTGAAAAGCAACCGTATAGGGCTGAGAAATAGTTTGTTCAGCAGCAATAGGGAACGCCTTGTCTTGATACGCATGTGCTTCGAAACTAGAGTCTATAAAAAGGTGACGAGGAATTTTACGCACCGCATCTAATACTTTTGTATCGGTAATTCCTTTTGCCGAGAGCACCTCAGCTAACTGATTTCTAAGTCCTTGATGTTTAAGAGTGTCTTTCAATTTTAAGAAAAGTTTTGGTGTCTAAAATTACTAATAAATCTAAAAGAATAGTCATAAAAGTGTATCTTTGTTTGCGTTGATTTTAGAGAGACTTTTCTTGTCTGAGAATCAACATTTAACTCACAAAAATCATTACATATGCTAAAAGCAGGTGTTCTTGGCGCTGGTCATTTAGGAAAAATACATTTACGCTTACTACAACAATCGGAAAAATATGAACTTGTTGGGTTCTATGATCCATTTACTGAAAATGCAGAAAAAGTCGCTGCTGAATTCGGCTATCGCTTATTTGATTCTGTAGCGAGTTTAATTGCCGCAGTAGACATGATTGATATTGTGACCCCTACGCTGTCTCATTTTGATTGTGCAAAGCAAGCCATAGAACAGGGATGTCATATTTTCATCGAAAAACCGATTACTAAGACTGTCCTAGAAGCGGAGGCCATAAGAACCTTAGCAAGTCAAAAACATATACGAGGTCAAGTTGGACATGTAGAGCGTTTTAACCCTGCTT
>JBELDQ010000277.1:0-2710 GCA_042094215.1 Polaribacter sp.
TACTATGGGTACTGAGAGTGAAGACGATTTCGGGAACCTATTTGAAGACTTAGACCTAACCTCAACGAAGTTAGGTAAAACAGACGAACAGCGAAATACCATTATCTCAAAGGTATTATCACACTTAGATAAAATTGACTTTCAGTTAGAAAATACAGAGCTTGATGTTTTGGGAGATGCCTACGAATACCTTATTTCACAGTTTGCAAGTGGAGCAGGTAAAAAAGCAGGTGAGTTTTATACTCCTCAAGAAGTATCTAAAATATTAGCCAAGATAGTTACCACAGGTAAGGATAAATTGAAAAGTGTTTATGACCCTACTTGTGGTTCAGGTTCATTGCTTTTAAGAGTTGCCAAGGAAGTTAAAGAAGTTAGTGCTTTTTATGGGCAAGAGATGAATAGAACGACCTACAACTTGGCACGAATGAATATGATTTTGCACGATGTTCATTACAAGAAATTCGATATTAAACAAGAGGATACCTTAGAGCGACCTCAGCACATAGACGAGCGTTTTGAAGCTATTGTAGCCAACCCACCATTTAGTGCAAAGTGGAGTGCTAATTCACTATTTACAAACGATGAACGTTTTAGTCAGTATGGTAAGTTAGCACCCAAGAGTAAGGCAGATTTTGCTTTTGTACAGCATATGATACATCAATTGGCAGAGAATGGTACAATGGCTTTGGTATTGCCACACGGAGCATTGTTTAGAGGAGCAGCTGAGGGACATATAAGAAAGTATTTAATAGAAGATAGAAACTACTTAGATGCAGTTATTGGCTTGCCTGCTAATATCTTTTATGGAACAAGTATTCCTACCTGTATAATGGTATTTAAGAAATGTAGAGAGCATAGTGAAAATATCTTGTTTATTGATGCTTCAGAGCATTACGAGAAGGTAAAAACTCAGAATGTACTCAGAGAAGAACACATAGAAAAGATTGTCAGCACCTACCGCAATAGAACTTCGGAGGACAAGTACAGCTATGTAGCGACTTTGGATGAGGTGATAGAGAATGAGTACAACCTCAACATCCCAAGATATGTAGACACTTTTGAAGAGGAAGACCCTGTGGATTTAGATTTAGTAAGTAGTGAATTGCAAGCGTTGGAAAGTGATATGTCTGAGACAGATAAAACCATTTTAGATTTTTGTAATGAACTAAATATTAAAGCCCCTTTTTAGTATGGATGTTATGACAGAAAATAAAGTTGTTCCTAAGTTGAGGTTTAAGCTTAAGGGTGAAGAATGGTTTAATAAGAAAATTGGTGATATATGTATTGTTAAAACGGGAAGTAAAGATACTCAGGATAGAAAAGAGAGTGGAAAATATCCTTTTTTTGTAAGGTCAAATACAGTTGAGAAAATAGATTCTTTTAGTTTTGATGGTGAAGCAATTCTCACATCAGGAGATGGAGTAGGAGTTGGTAAAAACTTTCATTACATAAATGATAAATTTGATTACCACCAAAGAGTTTATTCATTACATACCTTTAAGGAAGGGTTTTCAGGAAAATTTATTTTTCAAGTATTTAAGCAAAAGTTTTATCGTAGGGTTATGCGTCTAAGTGCAAAAAACTCTGTTGACTCTGTAAGAATGAGTATGATTACGGATATGGAAATAGCATTTCCATCCCTACCTGAACAACAAAAGATAGCTTCATTTTTAAGTGCAGTAGATAAGAAGTTGCAACAACTCACCAAAAAGAAAAGCCTTTTAGAAGAATACAAAAAAGGGGTAATGCAGAAAATTTTTTCTCAAGAGTTACGGTTTAAAGATGAGTTTGGAAACAACTACCCTGATTGGGAAGAGAAGAAGTTGGGGGAGGTTGGAGAAACTTTCAATGGACTAACAGGAAAAACAAAAGTAGATTTTGGAAGAGGGAAGCCCTTCATACAATATATGCAGATATTTAATTCTGCTAAAATTGATACATCTAAGTTTGGATATGTTGATATAAGTGAAGGTGAGAAACAAAAGACAGCAAAATATGGAGATGTATTTTTTACTACATCTTCTGAAACTCCATTAGAAATAGGTTATGCATCAGTTCTTACTGAGGAGATTGAGGAAGTATATTTAAATAGTTTTTGTTTTGGATATAGACCTAACACATTAACTGAGTTATATCCTGATTTTTCTTCTTATTTATTTAGAAGTGAATTTTTAAGAAAACAAATTGTAAAGTTAGCTCAAGGTAGTACAAGATATAATATGTCAAAAGTTCAACTTATGAAGGTATTGATTCAAATACCATCATTAGATGAGCAACAAAAGATAGCTAATTTTCTTTCTGTAATAGATAAAAAAATAGATTTAGTGAGAACCCAAATAGAAAACAACAAAGCCTTTAAAAAAGGGCTTTTACAACAAATGTTTGTTTAAAATATAAGCTATGTATAGAATTAACAAGTCATCAAATAACATCACCAAGCTTGAAGAGCGTGAGTTTAAAGATTTAGGATTTAGAGAACGTGACCATCTTCAAGAATGGATAGCTAAAAACCCTGATGTATTAGGTGAAGAGCTATTAATAATTCAAAAGGAATACAATGGATTTAATGATACTAATGAGCGTCTTGACCTATTGGCTTTAGATAAAGATGGCAACTTGGTTATTATTGAAAACAAATTAGATGACACAGGTAAAGATGTGGTTTGGCAGGCTTTGAAGTACACTTCTTACTGTTCCACACTAACCACTG
>JBELDQ010000278.1:0-2706 GCA_042094215.1 Polaribacter sp.
GTATATAAAAGTCATAATGACAACTGCCAAGTATTTTTTTTCTCGGCCAATGTTTCGAATAAAAGTACCCACAGCATTTTCTATTGCTTTGGTTTCCTCTATAACACCAAACATAATACCCCCTGAAAATACGACAAAGATTACTTCTATGGCGGCTTGGAATCCTAAAGGGACCGCTGTAAACATCTCTAAAAAACCGATAGGTGTATTTGGTATGGTGCCATAAGAACCAGGAATTACCCTGTTTCTTCCCTCTATTATTAGGCGTTTAAATTCACCGGCAGGGATGATGTATGTCAATGCTGTTACACTCAGAATAATCATAAACAGCATGGTGACTGCATTCGGAATTCGTTCGTGCCAATGGTTCGTTTTCATGCAAGAAGGCTTAAAAATAGATACTCTCAAGATACGCGTTTTTTTAGAATAGTTTTATCATTCTTTTGAATTAGAGGGTGTTGTATTCAGTAATTCTTGCAATCCTGCATCCTATGACACGTGTCACTTGACTAGATGTTCTACTTGTGAAAAGTGGAGCTAGTGTCAACTTGTATCGCGCTAATTTGTTTATTATTAGTGAATTAAATTGATATTTCTTATATTTGAAGAAGGGTGGTTCACATCTAAAGCATACAGTACTTGAATGTCTAGTACTTGTTTCTTTAGGAGGATGCCTCGTTGAAATTAATAAAAACAGACATCATGAAAAAAAATATACTACGTCTGGTTGTAGTTTTGCTATTCGCAAGCTGCAATCCATCTTCTAGTGAAAAGTGTGATTCTTTAGAAAAAGCAAAAGGACAAGTTGAAAAAAATATCAGCACCTACAAGACAGCTTGGGACGTGTTTTTTGATTCTAGGGATAGCGGAGCTATCAATACTCAAGCGTTTGATGAGGACGTAACGGTTATTACTGCTTCGGGAAAAATTACAGGGATTGACGAATTTAGAGCCTATTATGCTAATTATTTGACCGGTTTTTCTGATGCCGAGTTTACCTTTGTAGATGTCTTTGGACAAGGTGATAAACTCGTGAAGCATTGGAACTTTAAAGGGACACACGACGGTGAGATGTTTGGAATTCCTGCAACGAATAAGAAAGTAAATATTAGCGGAACTACACTGGTTTTGATGAAGAATGGAAAAGTGGTGCAAGAACAAGATTTTTTTGACAACCACTCATTCCTAATGCAATTGGGCTTGTTGAAATAATGCTTTGGTTGGTCGGATGGTTATTTGTAGACAACGCAACTTGCAATACTGTCATTGGTTTTTTAGCGGAGGTAATGATACTTATTTTGGTGCATTGGCTTGTTTCATATGTTTGTCAGAGAGACATCGCATTGACTCCAACTTTTGCTAAAGAGGAATTCCTCATGCTATCAAGGTTTTTTTTGTAAGCAAGCAATTTAAAATACGGTAGCAACATCCAGATATCATAATTCCTAAGATGTTTTTAACATCTGATGACAATGCAAAGACAACACCAACACCTGTAAGCCAAGAAACAATGCCGGTCCAATTGAAGGCCTGGGATGTTTTTTCGTGTTTATTTTTTCTCAAATAATAGTCTGCAATAATAACCCCTGCAATGGGAGGAATCATCGCTGATAAAATAATGGCGACATCCGTGAAGTTTTCTAAAATACCCACCACGCCGAGCAAGGTGCCAATGATTCCAAACACGAGTGTTGTATACGGTCTGTTTTTTTCTGAAAAGTGAAAGGTACTGTTCAGACCGAGTCCTCCTGAGTATGCGCTCATCACATTTGAGGTCCATGTAATTAAAATAAGTACAGACATGGCTGCGATAGGAAAACCTATTTCTGAAAAGATAGCCACAATATCTGCAGTATCTTTTACAATAGCAAGTATGGCACCAATAGTTAAAAATGCCACAGCGGCGGGTAACATGCCTACTATAGAACCAATAACAGCTGCTTTGGGTGTTGCTGCAAACCGGTTGTAATCGGGAGCAATAACGCCGCCAACCGCAATGAGCCCCACCACAATACCAATGGATTTTAGCAAAGGCATCTTTTCTTTCGGAGTATAGGTGATTAAATCAGTAAAGCTTACGCCTTCTAGGGTTGTGATAAGGCTTGCGATGACAAGCAATATGATCCCTGGAACTGCAATATAGTTCAGCCATTTGATGTAGGTAAAACCAAATACAGCTGTCAATACCATAATACAACCCCAAATGAAAGATGATAGAGGTACTGAAAAAGGGATGTTAAAGAACTCTTGTGTCATGTTTGAGAAAGCGAGTCCGGCAATATTGGTTTGCACACCAAACCAGACCATCGAGGCAATACCGATAATCAACCCCACAAGTATTTTAGAGCCTGTTTGGCCAAATGATCTTTCTGCCAGTGCAACGGCATTTAGTCTGTGGGTAACAGATTTTACGCTTAACAATGATAGAAATACGAGTACGAATGAGTACCCGAGAATGGCGACTAAAATTGCTTCATACAAGGTTAAGGAGGCAATTAAGGTACTCCCTATTAAAAGTGCGGGTAAACTGGCGATGCAGCCAAACCAAATACTAGCAATGCTTAGCCAAGTTTCTTTGTTTTCTGTAGTTGTCATAATTCTTTGTTTTTTTAAGATTAATACACGATTATTCTGATGCATTGAGAACATATATGAGCTTCGTGTCTTCGAGAACATTCCCTGCCTGAGGTTCCAAAGCGTTGATGT
>JBELDQ010000279.1:0-2705 GCA_042094215.1 Polaribacter sp.
AAACCCTTGAGCTGTTTTTATATTGATGGAAAATCCAAAATCATCTGATGCCGTATTGATTGCTGAACCTATATTAATAGGCACTGCCTTTTCATCGTTCAAATCAACATAAAACACATCAAAACCACCAAGTCCAGGGTGTCCTTTTGAAGCAAAATACAATGCATTGTCTACTGTAACAAAAGGCGTTATTTCTTCTCTGAAGGTGTTGATGTTATTTCCAAGACGTGTAGGAGTTCCAAAGCCACCATCCGCATAAATTCGCACCTTATAAATATCAGAATCTCCGGGTTTGCCCTCTCTATCAGAGACAAAGTACATTTCGGTTTCGTCAGCATTCAATACAGCATGTGCATTCGAATAGGCATCACTATTTATAGATATATCAGTTACATCTGTCCAATATCCGTTCTTCTTCGTTGCTTTAAGAATACGCAATCCTCTTTGAATCTCCGCACCCTTACTTGTGTTGCCCGTAAAATACATTGTACTGCCATCTTTGGTAATGACCGGTAATGATTGATTTAATTTTGTATTCACATCGCCTTTTAGAAAAGCGATGCTATATCTTTTTCTCTTCTTTTTTGTAGCAGTATAGAGGTTAAAGACATAGCTTAGGTCTTCTTTATGAATCAACTGCTTTACGCGTCTTGTTCTTCTATTCGAGGAAAAAAAAAGAGTATCCTTGTAGAAAAAAGCCCCTACATCGTCTGAACTAGAGTTGACAGATATTTTTTGTATTTCATAATTGTCGAGCAATACCGAATGCAGCTGTTGCTTAAACAGTTGTTCTTGACAAACACTTGCATGCGCACTCATCCATAAGAAAGTGAAGATCGTCATCTTGTTTTTCATTATTCGTTTTTTAATACATCCATCTTGTTTGTTTTAAACCTCTCATGAGTTTATTAAAACTCCATGTTAGCAATACTTCATGTGACCCCTTCGAAAAATGACCAATAGCCGTGGTATCTGTATCATAGGCATACCCAAGCGATAGCATTGCATTTACCTTAAACTTGACCAATCCACTAAAAGCGGTCTTATACCTGTAAGAGGCTCCTGCTGTGAAGCGATTGTTAAACATAAAATTCAAGGAAACATCTGCTATGAATGGAGCTCCTGAGACTTGTTTCACTAAAAATGCAGGTTTGAATTTTAGCGTCTCACTAAGTCTAAAATTCATACCTCCTGCGAAATAAAAATGAGCTTTACTACTCACCATAGAAACGGTTGCATTGTTGTAATGCTTTGTACTCAACAAATTAGGAGAAGAGAGTCCTAAGTACCAATGTTCATTGTATAAGAAAATCCCGGTTCCCACAGAAGGTGTTACTCTTGAGCTAATATTCTCATTTAAAGCGGGATCATGAGGATGCTGTGTCGTTAGTTTGTTATAATCTACATCCAATATCTGAAACCCTCCCTTCATACCAAAAGAAACACGCAAGCCATAATCATTCAGTCTTAATAAGTATGCGATATCGAGCGCTGTATTGGTTTCAATTGCGGGCCCAATTTCATCTCTAATTAGACTCACTCCCATTCCCAAACGGTAACCTAATGGCGTTGTTAATGCCATTACTTGAGTAACTGGCGCACCTGCAACACCTACCCATTGCGTTCTGTAAATGAGATTCACATTCATGACTTCATCCAAACCAGCATAGGCAGGATTTATCAAAGAGTGCGCATACATATATTGGGTATATTGCCCTATTTGTTGGGCAGAAATCTTGTGAAGTCCACCACATATAAAAATAAAAAGAAAGGTAATTAAACCAAGTAATTTTCTCATTTCTCTTATTTATGTGCCATTGATAAATAAATAATGTATTTTCTTTATACGCTCACCAGCTAGGGTGTATTCTACACTAAAATAATAGGTACCTGATGGCAAAGGTTCCGAAGATTGCCCCCCCGCCCCAGAGTTCGCATACCCTTTGAACACTTTTTCTTGATTATCATACCCATGTATCTCGGAGATTTGTGCTCCCCATCGGTTGAAAATACGGACAATATTATCTTGAAATTTCTCGATGCCTTTAATGATGAGCGCATCATTTACGCCATCTCCATTGGGTGTTAAATTATTGTACACCACAACATCTCCTGGTAAGATTGCATCTGTACGCGCTACTGCCAATGCAAAGATGCCATACCCAGTAACATTGGTAATTGTTTTTATATCGTCTGAATTTGGCATTGTAAGCCCTCCTTCATCTACCCAATAATTTTTATCGATATCCCAACGTACAATGCGCAGTGCATCCGATGCTGCATTCATGATTTCGGGAGAAGAGGTTGCTGCGTTTCTGCTTAACGTAACCATAGCAAAATCAGTTCCTATCTCACGCTTTAATTCCCAATATTCTTTATTGTCTATAAAATCAATGACCCCTTCTTTTGATTCATGTGGGTATAATGCATTGCTATCTTGTAAAAAATAACAACTCGACAAGCGATTGTTATTTGTCAAATTCTCTATGAAGGCCGGACGATAATGATTGTCTTTACCTATTGGAAAACTAAAGTCTACATTTCCACTTTTGAAGACAGTCCCATGAACAAAACTAAGGTTCGACGTATTGATATGATCTGAGTAGTCATTAAAAAAAAACAGGCCTCCATATTCATTGTCCACAATACCTCTATTAAAATCTGCATCATGATCTAACTGTATGGCTCCTTTTAAAATGGTTGTG
>JBELDQ010000280.1:0-2704 GCA_042094215.1 Polaribacter sp.
ACAAAATGCTGTTGTTGAGTTTCGCGCTTTTCCAAACCCAGTCAGTCAAGGAGTTTTTACCATCACAACTGCTGACATAAAAAAAAAGGAGGTTGTAATTTATAGTCTTTTAGGCAAAGTGGTACTCAGGCTCACATTTAGTGAACGCAAAAAACAATTTGATGTTTCTCATATCAATCAAGGAGTATATATTATCCAAGTAAACCAAGGGAATAAGAAGAGTTCTAAAAAGTTAATTATTAGGTAATTGGGTTTTTTTCAATACGTAGAGTATCGGAAATTTGATTTTTTCTTTTTGCTCAATTCATAAGAGAGGTGCTGGCTAAAAGCCACCTTCAATGTTTCCTCGAACAACAACTATTCTAATGGCGATATTGAGTGCGTATTGTTCAAACGTTTACCTACCTATTTGTTTCTAAGTGATATTCGTCAATATCTCAGCCCCCTCAAAAACCAATATATTCTATTCTTTGCAACCCTATGCATTGAGCCTACTGGTGGCTTAAAACCACCTATATACTCCCTCTTTTATTGAATGTTTTCTTTTTCTAATGTAGCGGTTGTAGCTCATGAAATCCATCGAAAAGAGTACACCTAATCTGCGTGATTAACTTAAAAATTATCATCTTTTTGAATGTTGTATAAATTATTAATAATGAGTTGTTTATTCTTATGATTGTTCAGAAAAAACACTACTTTTGAGAAATACAATTAACTTAAACCAAAAAATATGAAAAAAAATTACTTTTTAATGTTGGTATTAACCCTTTGTCTTCCTCTAATTTCTAATGGTCAAGTACTAGTGTCAGAGGGGTTTTCTTATGCTGATGGAAGTCTTGTTGGTAATGGAGGATGGGCTAAAGAAGGCGGTACAACTGGAGATTTTCAGATCACTTCTGGCGCAGCTGTTGTGCAGCATGGAGCACCAAGTGAAGATGTAAAGCTTTCTTTTTCTTCCGTGAATGGAGATATCTATGTAGGATTCGATTTTTCTGTTGACGACCTTGGAGCTCCATACAGCGGTTCTGATAATGAATATTTTGCGCATTTAGATTTTAAAGCAAGGATGGACATTGTGCCTCCTTCGGGCGGTGGAGATTTTTCTGTAGGAATTGCTTCATCCGCAAGTTCTGCTGATGCTATATGGGCCTCTGATTTGACATTTGGAACTTCTTACAGAGCAATTATAAAATTTGATCAATTAACTGGAACTGCTCAGTTATGGATTAGTCCTACTGCGTCAACTGATACCTCTATTTCAGGTGCTACTACTAACGCTGTCTCTTTGAAAGAATTTGAGCTTAGGCAATCAGATTCTTCTGAAAATGAAACGGTAAGGGTTGATAATTTAATGATCGGTCAAACGTTTGATGATGTGATCACCTTTGTAGTATCTACTACCCCAGAGTTGTCTATTGGTGGGTTTACGGAGAATCAAGTATTTTCGCCTGAAACTACGGAGGTGCCTTTAAACGTTAGTTTGAATAACTTTACACTATCTGCTGATGATGGCTCGGGAGCGACTGACAATACAGGAGATGGTTATATCAAGGGAACTTCAACGATAGGTGGCATTGTTGAAGTAATATCTTTGTTTACAGCGGATTTTGAGGATTTCGAGGTAGAGGCTGGAGAAGACTACACACTCACGATGGAGTTAGTAAATAATGACGGAACTTCATTATCTCCTGCAGTGATCTCTTCCGTTACTTTCTCAGTAGCAAGCTACGAGCAAGCAGCGACTATTTCAGAAATTCGGTCAGGAACAGAAGACAATTATTATGAGCTTGCAGGAGAAGCTATTATGACCTTTGACACAGGCAACTCAAGAAATCAAAAATACATACAAGATGCTTCTGGAGCAATTTTAATTGACGACAGTGCGGGGGTTATTTCAACCTCCTATGCCGTGGGAGACGGTATCTCAGGGATCAAGGGAAAATTGAGTGCTTTTCAAGGGGTACTTCAGTTTGTTCCTCAAGTAGATCCGGGTGTTGCATCGAATACGGGGATATCATTTACAGCAGAAGTTGTCACCATTGCAGAATTAACGGCAAACTTTGAAGACTATGAATCTGAATGGATAACCATCAATGACGTGTCTTTCTTGGCTGCTGATGGAACCGCTACTTTTGCATCTAGTGAGAATTATGACATCACTGATGGTACAAATACACTCGTCTTCAGAACAGCATTTAGCAATGCAGATCTTATTGGAGAAGTCATTCCTTCATCAAGTGTTAATGTAACAGGGCCAGCTGCAGAATCTAGTGGAACCGCTCGGGTTTTAGGTACTTCATTAGCCAATATCGTTTTGGGATTAGAAAAAAATACACTACCAGGTTTTAGTGCGTATCCAAACCCAGTAACAGGAGGTGCCTTAACGGTGACAACATCTAGTGCAGCGCTAAAAACACTGAATATCTTTAATGTATTAGGTAAGAAGGTTTTTACCCAAGACTTTTCTGCTAGGAATAAAACATTCGATATTTCCCCTATTTCTTCAGGTGTATACATCATGAAAGTGACTGAGGGAGATGCCATTGCTACTAAAAAATTGATTATCGAATAAACGATATGTTCATGTTATAAAAAGCCTCGAAACTTCGAGGCTTTTTTATTTTTAGTACCTTCACTATCAAAAAGTGAGCTATGAATTTACATGTTAATTTACAGGATGTCTTATTTCTAGACATAGAAACAG
>JBELDQ010000281.1:0-2662 GCA_042094215.1 Polaribacter sp.
TCGTTTTGTCTTCCTACAAAATTCCACATAAAATACCTTCCATACATATATCCGAATTGGAAAGAGGTCATGAAGTATAGGTTTTCGCCAAATGTTGGGCGTCTTTTTGCTTTTAATGGAATTCCAGTAATTTTTTTATACTCGAGTTCTCTGCTTGGGTCTACCATTCTTGGGATAAAACCTTTGTGCTTCGAAGAGTATTCTGTTACGGTGTTTTTGTACTCGTTTACAATGACGTATTTGTTGTTTTTTAGGTCTTTTTCGTATTTCGGTTTCCCATCTTTGGTTACCGGAACGCTATTTCCATTGCTGTCTGTTGTATACTCAGGGGTTCCATCGTTGGAGTAGTACGTATCGTAAAACACATTCGCGTCTCCGTATTGTTCTCTATTATAATAGGCGAGTAGCTCTCTTGCGCTAGATGGGTTGTTTTCATTTATCGTGGTATTGGCATTGGCTCTAATTGGCAGCATTAGCCAAGATGAAAATCCAATCATGATGAATAGAATAGATAAGACGAGGGTGTTGAGATGTACCTTGTTTTTCTTTCGTGTGTACTTGATTCCGTAGATAAATGCTAAAATCAATACAATTCCTGCAATGATGCTTCCGGAGTTGAAAGGCAGTCCCACAGTATTTATGAAAAATAGCTCTGACGAACTAAAGAATTGAAGTGTGTATGGAAATAAAAACTTAAAGATAAAAGCCAGTATGAATACAGCAATGATAGAGGCAATTGCGGTTGTTTTTAGCGTGATGGTATGATAGGTTTTAAAAAAATAAAGCAACACTACTGCGGGAATGACTAGTAGAGATAAGATATGTACTCCAAAAGAGAGTCCTACAACAAAACTGATGAGTAGCAACCATCGATTGCCTCGAGGCAAGTGCATTTCGTTTTCCCATTTGAGGCCTAGCCAAAATAGAAGTGCCATTAAAAAGGACGACATGGCATAGACTTCTCCTTCTACTGCACTAAACCAAAAGCTATCTGAAAATGTGTACGATAGTCCGCCAACAACACCACTCCCTAATATAGCAATGGTGTTCTCTAAAGAGACATGTTGTGCACTAGATGTCATTTTCTTAGCCAAATTGGTAATGGTCCAAAACATAAACAGAATGGTAAATGCACTGGCTAATGCCGACATAAAGTTGACCATTTTTGCTATTTGAGACAAGTCTGTTGTAAACATGGCAAAGAAAGCACCTAGCATTTGAAACAATGGCGCACCTGGCGGATGCCCTACTTCTAATTTTACAGATGTTGAAATGTATTCGCCGCAATCCCATGCGCTTACGGTTGGCTCCATTGTGATAGCGTAGGTTACAAGTGCAACTGCAAATACAATCCATCCGGTAATTGTATTTAGTTTGTTATAGTTAGGTAGTGTCATTTTTAATGTTTCATGTGCGTGGCGAATTTAGTAAATTTATATAAAACAAAGCATGTATGAATTGGTTGTGCGGTATTTGCTGTACTAAATAATTGTTAAAATAAAAAAAATGTAAAAAATATTTGTACAATTCAAAAAACACTGTAAATTTGCACCCGCAATTGGCCCATGGTGTAATTGGTAACACACCGGTTTTTGGTACCGACATTCAAGGTTCGAGTCCTTGTGGGCCAACAAAAAACCCAACCTTTTTAAGGTTGGGTTTTTTTATGCTCTTTTGTGAGGTAAGTGAGAGCGGTTCCCTAGCATTCATTTTTTTGTGAACTACATCTCATGTGTTTTAGGTGGTTTCTTTTGTGTCTGACAATTTTCAGATAATTTTTTACCTTGTCAATTCTAAAAAAAATAACTGCATTCAGATAATGAGGGTGTTCAAAAGTGAACTAGGGCACAGGTACTTTTTTAGGTGCTTGTGCCCTAGTTCCAAATGAAGTTTGTCTTTGTATAGGTGTTTACTCTTAATTATTTTGATACACAATCTCTACATCAGAGATATGTATTTCGCTATTTACTTTATAATATTCAAGCTTTATTGGATAGTTTTCATCATCATACGTAAATTTTCTTTCTGAAATCACACTCCCAGGAGATTCACTTACTATTTCAGTAATTTTTATAAGGTTATTTGGGAAGTAAGGAAATCTGATTTCGAAGTTTGCTGAGCCTAGTGTAAATATCATTACCTCTACTACTGATACTTCAAATACGCTGGCTACTGCAAAGAGATATATAGATTGTAGTTGGCCGTAAAATGGATTTGGGTTTTGGTCATATGTTAATTCGTATGCGTTTACCAATTCGTCATTCAGATTAAAATCTTTGGCAAGAATTAAATTTCCATTGACATCATATTCTAAAACAGAATAATTATCTTTTCTTATGATTTTGGTAACCAGGTTATTTGCATTTAATTCAAAGGAAGTACCCGAAAAATCTCCTGACCGGAAAGGAAATCTCCCTCCTAAATTCTTCGATATTGTTCCGCTTAATTCAACAGCGTTTTCGTTGTAGACTAAATCTATTTTCCCGTCAGTAAGGTGGTCTTTTATTTCAGTTAGTCTATTGTCTGAGTTATAGCTGTGTTCATAGTCAACAGTTGTGCTAATGTTATTGTTGCAGTCGTATGTGTTCTCGTAATTCTTCTGAGAGGTTCTCCCCTGTGTCTTATAATTGCTCGTTTGTGTTAGTAGATTGTTCACATTGTA
>JBELDQ010000282.1:0-2624 GCA_042094215.1 Polaribacter sp.
TAGTTATTAACTATAAAATCTGAAACTTAAAATAGAGGTGTAGTTTGTTGTTTTTTTAACAGCGCAATGCTTAGCGGTACAATAAAGTTAAGAATGGGCATAAAAGCTACAGGTAGCGATGAGAGGTTGATAAGCTGCACAAGGTTCATAGTAGGCTGTGCAATGCTGTCTTTTGACGCTAAAAGTAATTCTTCGTTTATATTCAAAGCCTTTGCCAACGATTTCAATGTATAGCCTTTAGGGGCAATACCAGACTCTATACGTTGAATCGTTCTTACCGAGACTCCAGCTCTTTTTGCAAGCGCTTCTTGAGTTAAGTTCAGTTTTTCTCTCTGTTCTAGTAATTTTGACATGTGTTAAAACGCTAAGTGCACAGGATATTTATTCAATGTTTTTATAAACATAGTGGTTGTATCCCAAGCTAAAGTATAGAATACAACCCAAATAGAAAAATATAGCATCCTTTTGAATTCGTGATGTGCTCGTATTTTAATCCTTAAAGGTTACGGTTGCTATGTTCTTTTTGTATCGCGATTATCAATTTGTAAATGTTAACCATCTATACAGCCTGCTGCTTTAGCTCATTTCTTTTTAGTAATACCAAGGCATATAACAAACAAGGCAGTGCCAATACACTAATAAAAATAGCATTTTCTAATACCATTGGAGTACCTACTTTTTCCTTAATAGGTAGCCCTGTTGCATCTAACTTTCCAAAAAAATCAATGATGGCGTGAAGTATGATTAAAGGGTATATTCTTTTTGTAATGACTAACAAAACACCAAACATAAGACCAATGAATAAGGCAAAAAAGACCTGTGATAGTTCTCCATAAATTCCCTTGTCGAAATTCAATAAGTGGATCAATCCAAAAAATAAAGCAGCAGCAAAAATGGATTGTACAATGGCTTTTTTTGATGTGCCAAAATTCTTGATGAAGTAGGATTGTAAAAATCCTCTAATGCTCAATTCTTCTGCAACTCCAATAGATAGAGAATAGACCATAAGGATTGAAATATTTAGAATACCAATATGTTGCGGTAATGCATCCATTGTGCTTATGTTGAGTAGCACTAGGTATAGAGGAAAT
Source organism: Polaribacter sp. (assembly GCA_042094215.1). Taxonomy (GTDB): domain Bacteria; phylum Bacteroidota; class Bacteroidia; order Flavobacteriales; family Flavobacteriaceae; genus Polaribacter. The sequence goes on from JBELDQ010000282.1 coordinate 1,092, forward strand.
AGCAAGAGAGGCCACTTTGTAAGTTTTGTTCCTTGGATACCGGCAATACTCAAAAGCCCATGCTTCTTTATAAAGAGAAAAGAAACAACGCTTAAAATGATATTTGCACCAATCCCCAAGAGCATATGCACCTGATAGGAGACTATTCCATGCGCTATAAGTTGGTGCGAGCTATATTCTCGTACAGCTATAATTAGCAATAAGATTATGACAAAGATGCCGGCTTGTTTCCAGAATTGTTTTTTGCTCATACCTAGTTGTTTTGTAGTTGCTTACATCAATGAGACGCTAATTCTTATAGAATGGTTGCCTTATTGTTATATTCCTTAAAAATACTCAATATAGTTGAGATGTTAGCAAAACTGTATGCAAAGAGTTGGTGAACATTCGATGTCAGAATTCTCCTGCTATGGTCGGATGATTTATTCCAAACAACTAGAAAAAAAAGAGGTTATATATTCTATCTGAGTTGCATTTATGGAGTGGGCAGCACTTCCTTTAATATGTACAACGTTTCCAGAAAGGTATTCATATGCATAGATAGCCGGATCTCCAATAGCGATAGCTGAGCTCATGTTTCCTGTATGACCTTGATTTTGTGCAATATAAAACGCAGCATCCTCAGCATTGAGGAAATCGAGTCCAACCATTGAGTATCCTCCAAGATAGGGAATGATCGGGTCATTATCATTGCTAATACTCAGGTATTTTCTTGTCTTTATTGGCTCTGCAATCACATCATAGCCACAAAAAGGCATTGATGAATCCGTGTTACTGCCGATTTTATAGAAATTCTCTGAATGATATTGAGGTTCGTTTAGATGAGAGACAATAGCACAAACAATATCCACTCCTGCATCAGTATTCTCAATAAAGACACTATTGGCCAATCCTGCACCGTTTGAAAATCCTAAAATTCGAATTTTATTGGAGTTTATATTCGAGTAGGTTTGAATGCGATCAATAAGATCTTGAACCATTTCTATATCAGGAGCATTGCTATTCTCTGAGCAAAGATTCCAACTGTTCATATATCCAGTAGGAGCAACAAGCACATGACATGCTAACGTGTTGGAAAATTCACTCATGATTTGAGTTCCATTTCCTCCATTTCCGTGAAGTAGTATGCATACAGGATAGCCATCTTGTGGCATTTCACTTGTTGGAATACGAATATCAATAGGATAGCGATATCCACTTGGCGCCTCAGACCAAGATTTTGTAATTAGAACTTCTGTCGATGAAGTAAGTGCCGCTGAATCAACAACACTATCATTGTCATTGTCTTTAGTGCACGATAGTAGGACGCATAGCGCAAGGGCTGTGATTAAAAGTTTCATTGTTTTCTATTTTAAGCAGCCAGTCATGTTGAGGGCTTATGACACTGTGGTCTTTAGTCATTTCTTAAAATACAAATTTTAGATGTATGATACAACTTTTTAATAATGTAAATGCAGCTATTTATTTGTTTACTAGTACTTTATAGAGTCTGTGAAAATTACATCGTCGAGTTAGCGCTGAATTTTAAGGATA
>JBELDQ010000283.1:0-2612 GCA_042094215.1 Polaribacter sp.
TTTTTCTTGCTTTCTTTTGACCAAATTTCTTTCTTTCAACCATTCTTGGATCTCTAGTAAGTAAACCTTCTGGCTTTAAGATTGCTTTATGCTCTTCGTTAATTGCAACTAAAGCTCTTGTGATTGCTAGTCTAATAGCTTCTGCTTGACCAGTTACTCCTCCTCCAAAAACATTCACTTTAATATCATAAGATGTTAAGTTCTCTGTTAATAATAAAGGTTGTTGCACTTTATATTGTAAAGTTGAAGTTGTAAAGTAATTTGCAAACTCTCTATTGTTTACAGTAATGTTTCCTTTTCCTTCTGAAAGATAAATACGAGCTACAGCTGTTTTTCTTCTACCGATTTTGTGTACTGTTTCCATTATCTTAATTCGTTAACGTTAATAGCTTTTGGGTTTTGAGCAGTATGCAAGTGCTCTGTTCCAGCATATACATATAGGTTTCTAAAAAGGGCACTTCCTAATTTGTTTTTAGGTAGCATTCCTTTTACTGCTTTTTCGATCAATCTTGTAGGATCTTTTTCGAACATTTCAGTAGCTGTTAAAGATCTCTGTCCTCCTGGGTAGCCTGTGTGGCGAATGTAAGACTTGTCAGTCCATTTCTTTCCAGTAAGATTGATCTTTTCTGCGTTAATTACTACAACGTTATCACCACAATCTACGTGAGGTGTAAAGTTTGTTTTGTATTTACCTCTAATTAGCATGGCTACCTTAGAAGCAAGACGACCCAATGTTTGCCCGTCCGCATCAACAACTAACCACTCTTTGTTTGCAGTTTCTTTGTTTGCTGATACTGTTTTGTAACTTAATGTGTTCATTACACTATTAGTTTTTGTCAATTAATAATTGTTTTTTTCCTTAAAAAAGGTCCGCAAAGGTACAATTAAATCTTTAATAGGCAAGAGGTGTGTGTGTTTATTTTACTATTTGATTTATAGTAGGTTAACAGAATAAATAGTTTGCGATTTTTGTTTGCTGCAGTTCATTGTTCTTTTGGGTGCTCTTGTTGTCTATTTACATGACTCATCAATGCTGTTTGAATAGGGTTTTAAGCTATTTAAAAAGGAGCTTTCGATGAGAATTTCATTGTTTTGAAGGTGGTTGGGTGCATAAATTCTATGGTGTCTGCATGTAAATGCAGTCTTGTCCCTTTTTCTCCGTATAAATCATCGCCAACAATTGCTGTGTTTAGCCCTTTTTTATGGGAGCAGTGCACGCGAAGTTGATGCGTTCGTCCAGTAATTGGATACAAGTACACCTTCGTTTGTTGGTCTTTGTGCTCAATAACTTTCCATTCGGTTTTTGCTGCCTTTCCGTGCTCATAGCAGACCAATTGTCTGGGTCTGTCGTTTAGGTCTACTCTTAAGGGAAGGTCTATGAAGCCTGTGTCTTTTAATAGGGTTCCTGCTAGTAATGCTGTGTATCGCTTTTTTATAGTTCTGTTTATAAACTGCTGTTGCAGGTGTTTGTGTGCGTTTTTGTTTTTAGCGAGGACTAGAATGCCTGAAGTAGACATGTCTAGGCGATGGACGATAATGGGGCCAGTACTATTTTTAATTTGTTGTTTTACACGTGTATAAACGGAGTCTTGAATGTGTATGCCGGGAACCGATAAAAATTCTGCGGGTTTGCAAACAACAACCAGGTCGTCATCTTCAAATAAATAGTCTAACGTTTTTCCAATGGCTGGGTTTTTTAACATTGGATTGGTGTCCATGTCAATACCATGAAGCATGTGGGATAAAATGGGCTTGCATTTTCCTTGGCATGCAGGGTAAAATTGCCCGTGTTTTCTGATTTCTTTCGTGGGTGCCTGTCCCCACCAAAATTCTGCCATGGCAATGGGTTTTAGAGAGTTCGAAAAGGCATATTGCAATAGTTTTGGTGCAGCACATTCTCCCGATCCTGCGGGTGGAGTTTGTTCGTTTTTTGCAAAGATTTCAGGCAGCCCTTTGCTCTCTTTTTTAGCGTTTAAGAATTGGTATTGTTCAAATAAATGCGACTGAAGTGCTGCCGATGTTGTTGCTCGTTTCTCTTTTAGGTCGGTTATCTTGTTCGTAAATACATGAAGTTTTTTTTCTACAGCGCCCAGCGTGTGCTCCCAGTAGCGAACCACGTTATTCAAGAAATACTTGCTTTCTAAACTTTCTTTTGCAAGCTGTTTTTCCAAAACAGTATAGTTATCTGTGTTACCTATTTCGAGTGCTGTCTCTCTTCGGTTATCACGTTCTTTTTTTGCTAGTTTTGCTTCTCGCTTTTTTTGTTTAATGTCGAGTGCAGCTTCTTTTTTAGTATTGCGAAATGTGCTTTTTATATTTGTGAATTCTTGATCTTTTTCTAGTAGCTCGAGTTCTCTGTTGATTTGATTTAATCTTTTTTCCTCTTTCAAGAAATGAGAGTCTGGTGCTAGCATGTTGTAGATAGGAGGTACGAAACGCTTGTGGTTGTTTTGATTGGCGAGTTTGCCTGAGACGGCGGCGATGTAGCCAATCTCCTCATCTTGATTTTGCACAACTAGTACTCCAAACATTTTGCCAATACTCGGAAGGTTACTTGTTGGGTTGATACCGAAGTTATGCTCAAAATCCGTTTGTTCTTCTAGGTAAGATTG
>JBELDQ010000284.1:0-1294 GCA_042094215.1 Polaribacter sp.
CCAATATGATTGTTTAAATTCCCTTTGGTTGCTGTGGTGCTGTATTTCTGAGAAAGCACCGCATTGATGAGCTCTTTGGTGGTTGTTTTTCCGTTGCTGCCTGTAAGGCCAATAATGGGAATATTCAGCACGGTTCTGTGGTAGGCTGCGAGTGCTTGTAAGGTTGCAAGCACGTCATCAACAAGAAGAATGCGAGGATCGTTTGCATAGGCTGCCTCATCCACAATACTATAAGCTGCTCCTTTTGAGAGCGCTTCTTGAGCAAAGGTATTTCCATTAAAATTGGCACCTTTTAAAGCAAAATACAAGGTGTTTTTTCGAATGGTTCTCGTATCGGTATCCACCAAATAATGACGGCTATATAGCTTGTATACTTCTTGAATATTCATTTGTTATCTATAAAAAAACCTCATTGTAAAAAGAATACAATGAGGTTGAATTTGTAGCTGCACTGCAATTATCTTTTTGGGTTTCTCGCAGAGCGTTTGTTATAGGTCATCGGACCCACACGGTCTGTTACACATCTAAAGCCTATAAAGTTAGTAGACATGTATTCTGGCAAATACCTTCTTTGTGCCGGATCTAACCAATATTCTCTATCACTCCAAGAACCACCTTTGTACACACGTGTATTATCGCTAATTAAGGTAGAACGGAATTTTGAATCGTATTTTTTGGCAATATTTCCAATGCTATCTCTTTCATCTCTCGGTGTTTTTGGAGAGTTGTACATGGCTGGTTCTCTTGCAAATTGCTCCAGGTCAGAGGCATAAAAACGAGAAGAGTTTCTGTCACCATCACGTAAGTTGGCATTGCTCGCTCGTGTATAGTTTCGTCTCATGTAGATTTCATCCTTCGTAATCGGGATATATTTGATGCTTCCAGGCAATTGAATAGGTACAATTTTACCATTTTCTAAAGTATCATACTCCATAGAGTTTTGATCTACAATGACTACCTTACCCTCTTTGTCAATCATTTTCTTCGTAAATAGATTTCCTCTGTAGTAGTTAAAGTCATTGGCTTCTACGTCAATATGAGGTCTGTATACATCTGCTACCCATTCAGCAACATTTCCAGACATGTCATACAAACCAAAAGCATTCGGTACATATGATCTTACTTTAATTGGAATATCAGATCCATCGCTACTCCATCCTGCTAAACTGCTATAATCTCCTTTCGATTGCTTAAAGTTTGCTAACTGATCTCCTTTGTATCTCTTAGACCTGTCTCTAGTATACTTCCCAGACCAAGCGTATTTTTTTCTTCCTCTAAGGTTGTTGTATTCTCT
>JBELDQ010000284.1:1394-2607 GCA_042094215.1 Polaribacter sp.
ACAACAGGGTAATCTACATAGGCAGGATGACGCAGGTAGTTCTCCGATAATAAATCTGTATTCCCTAAGCCTTTTCTCCATACCAAGGTATCTGGTAATACAGACGCATAGATGTGTTTGAATTTTGGGTCAGAAGGAGGATACACACTTTCGGTATACTGCATAAACAAAGAATATTCTGCATTGGTTACCTCGGCTTCATCCATATAGAATGAGCGGATGTGCATTTTTTTAGGTGTCGTATTCCAATCAAACATCACATCATCTTGTACTTGTCCCATGGTAAACGTTCCCCCTTCAATAGCAACCATGCCTGAAGGTGGTTTTGAACCTTCAAAAGACTTTCCTTTGAGGTAGTTTCCATAATCCGGGTTGTTAAACTTCCAACCTGTGAGTGATGAAGAGCCCTCTGCACCGGTTTTACATTGTGTGAAAGTTAAACTAACGAGCACTAAAAAAGTAAATTTAAATACGTTTTTCATGTATCTTATTTAAATTTGTTAAGGTTTTATTTAAGCCATGCAATTTACAATAATTCTCTTCTATACCAAGTGAATTAACTTTTTTATGACCTTTGTTTGTATTCAAAATATAAACGATTGTTTTTTACCTTTATTATAAGTAATCTTGCAGTAACCTAAAATAACGATAGATTTACTGCGTTATGGACTAAAGAAATGAAAAAAAAGAGCCTACTTTTTATACTATTGTGCAGTATGACTGCGGTTTCCATTGCTCAAACTACAAGTTCTGTTTTGGCGAAAGGCGATTGGTATAAATTTTCTGTAGACACCACGGGAGTTTTTAAGATCGACAGATCGCTGTTAGAAAAAATGGGTGTTTCTACAGCCGATATAGACCCGAGAAACATACAGATATACGGAAATGGCGGAGCTTTACTCCCTCAAAAAAACAGTGCATTTAGACAAGAGGATTTGGTGGAGAATGCCATACATGTTTTGGGCCAAGACGATGGTGTTTTTGATGCCGGTGATGCTATTTTATTCTATGCCAAGGGTCCGCATGATTGGGTAATAAACCCTAGTTTGGAGACCGCATCTCACAGACAAAACATCTATGAAGACAAAGCCTATTACTTTTTAACGGTGGGCACTACTCCAGGGAAAAGAATCTCTACAGCAGCTGAACTACCGAACCCTGCTAGTAAAACAATTAGCTCTTTTGACGATTTTGTATTTTATGAAAAGGAAGA
>JBELDQ010000285.1:0-1216 GCA_042094215.1 Polaribacter sp.
AAAAGAACTATGAGATCGCTTTGCGCTTAAGCGAAAAGCATAAACCTTCAACATCGATAGATATCTCAATGAATTTAAATAGAGTTGTTCAAATCATCAATAATACAAGCAAATAAAGCAGCGGAAAAAGTGAGTTCCACTTAGAAGTAAACCAACACGTATTTACCTTACTTCTAAACTTCTTCTATTTGTTGCTCTAGATGCCATAAGAAGAGGTGGCTTAGCCTTCTTTTTAAAACTTAACGGCACTGTTATAGAAACTTGAAATGCAAGTGACCCGATTAAATTTGCTTCCATATCTCTCCACTCTGGGGTTCCTTTAGAAGAATAAATATCATGTACTTCTTTTAAAGCGCCAATAGCAATAGCCGTTGAAAATGAAATTAACCGCTTCTCAAACTCTGAAAGATTCTTATGTTTCTTATGAGTTGATAGGTATGTATAAGCTGCAGTGCTAATCAAAAAGGTTCCTACGCTATGTTTTCTTTTGTCTTCTTTCCAAAATCCTTTCTGCAGTGAATTTTGTGCAGTAGTTCCTACAAATGATAGGACCAAAGTAATCAAAATAAGTCTTCTCATAACAAAACATTTAACAGGTTAAACATTGGTTATTCGATTACTTCTTATTTAAACCAGTCAATTTTAAAAACAAAAAAGACACCTCATAACCACTTGTATACAAGTTAGTTATAGACGTCTTTACATTTTAAAGATATACGACAAGACACTTTAATGCATCGATGAATGACAAAAAAGTACTATTGAAATGACATGCAATAGATTTAAAAATAAAAAGCCCCTAAAAAGGGGCTATTTGTTGTGTTAAGTCTGTTTTTTAAGAGACTTGTGATACGGTGACTATTGTTTATTAAGTTTATTTTTTGAACAGAGGTGGTGATGGTGATTTCAAAAACTCTTTATCAGTTAACCATATTTTAATATCCGTATTATTTGTTATTCTGTAATATTGTTCGGTTAATTTATCTAAATTTTCAATCAGTTTGTTAAATTCATTTTGCTCGTCGTAAGAAATAGAAATCACTAGTTTTTTTGAGTTTTCACTCAACATAGGGTGTATTCCATTATTGGTAATATCCATTTTTAAAACATACTCTAAACTGTCTAGCGGAAAAGTTCCTTTTTTATGTTTAAAAATTGTGTCGTTATGAATTTCAATTACATTTTTTGATTTGATAATTTTATACGAATCTTCTTC
>JBELDQ010000285.1:1316-2593 GCA_042094215.1 Polaribacter sp.
ACTACCTTTAAAAGAAAAAATGCTCGTTAAAGTCTATGGTAGTGCCGTTTTCGGTATAGAAGCTACCACCATTACTGTTGAAGTAAATATTGATCAAGGAATTGGATATCATTTGGTGGGATTGCCAGACAATGCGGTTCGAGAAAGTTCCTTTCGCATTTCTGCAGCCCTAAAAAACAACAACTACAAACTTCCGGGGAAAAAAATCATTATCAACATGGCTCCTGCCGATATCAGAAAAGAGGGGGCTGCTTATGATTTAACCTTGGCTATTGGTATTTTAGCAGCTTCCAATCAAATTCAGTCGCAACACATCGAAAACTACCTCATCATGGGAGAACTTTCTTTAGATGGAAGCTTACAACCCATTAGAGGTGCCTTACCCATTGCCATCAAAGCAAAAGAAGAAGGATTCACCTCTCTCATAGTACCAAAGAGCAATGCCAAAGAAGCTGCAATTGTGGAAGGTATTGAGGTATTAGGAGCCGAGAGTATTTTGGAAGTCATTGAGCATTTCAATGCCACCAAAACAATAACAGCAACCAAGGTAGACCTTCAGGCAGAATTCTACAAAAATCTCGAGTTTCCCGAGTTTGATTTCTCCGATGTAAAAGGGCAAGAATCTATAAAAAGATGCATGGAAATTGCTGCTGCTGGCGGACATAACATCATCCTCATTGGACCACCTGGATCTGGAAAAACCATGTTAGCAAAACGCTTGCCTTCCATTTTACCTCCTATGACCTTACAAGAAGCCCTAGAGACTACAAAAATTCATTCTGTGGTAGGTAAAACAAAAAACAACGGACTGCTATCCCAGCGTCCCTTTAGAGCACCACATCATACCATTTCGGATGTTGCCCTTGTTGGTGGCGGACAATACCCGCAACCTGGAGAAATTTCTTTGGCACACAATGGAGTCCTCTTTTTAGATGAACTTCCAGAGTTCAAACGAACCGTTTTAGAGGTCATGAGACAACCTTTAGAAGACAGAGACGTAACCATATCTAGAGCAAAATTTACCGTAAATTACCCCTGTAGCTTTATGCTTGTTGCAAGCATGAATCCGAGTCCGTCTGGATATTTCCACGATGCAAACTCACCAATCACCTCCTCTCCTCAAGAAATGCAACGGTATTTAAGTAAAATTTCTGGTCCTTTATTAGACCGAATAGACATTCACATAGAAGTAACCCCTGTTCCTTTTGAAAAATTAGCTGAAGCACCAAAAGGAGCATCGAGTATGAGCATTCGAAAACGAGTAACTGAAGCAAGAG
>JBELDQ010000286.1:0-2592 GCA_042094215.1 Polaribacter sp.
CCTTTACAAAAATAGGAATTACAATCTCAGATTTTACCTTCCATCCACAAGAAATGTAGTTGTCCTGCTCTGAAACATTTTGCACGACAAAATTTTCATTACTAATGGCAACTTGTCCACAAATTCCTTTTCCAAATGGAATAATGGTGTGTTCTGTAGGTTCTCCTGTGTATTGGGCAAGTTTCAATTCATTTTTATCGCCATTTTTAAAATAAAAACCAACCCAATCGTAATAGGGAATTTGAGCTTCTAGGTAGTCGCAAATGGCTTGTAGTTTATCGTCAATAGCGTTTGTTTCCTCTATGATTTTTACAATAGATGATTTTAAATTTTCTAACTGCATAATGTATGTTATTGAATGTAATAGAATTGAGTATATTTGCGATGCCTTACAATTAATTAAGGATGTAAAAATAACTAAATTTTGTGTTGAATACATATAAAAAAAGTGCCCTTTTTTTACTGAAGTTTTTTGGTGCTTACTTCCTCTTATTCTTTCTGTATTCTGCTTATTTAAATTACAGTCAAAGTAGGCATCCGAATTTTGTGTGCTCTCCTTTGACAACGAAAGTAGCAAGTCAAACAGTTGCCCTTTTAAATGCCTTTTCATATACTGCGAAAGATCTCCAACATGAGCAAGAATTATCTGTAAAATTGATGATTGATGATGTGTATGTTGTTCGAATTATTGAGGGATGTAATGCTGTGAGTATCATGATATTGTTTATTGCTTTTGTCATTGCGTTTTCTGGACCAGTGAAAGCCACAATAGGCTACGTTTTGTTCGGTAGTTTGTTTATTTATGTTTTGAATATATTTAGAATTGCACTCTTTACAATACTACTTTACGAATATCCTAGTCAACGCGCCATATGGCATAATCTTGTATTTCCGGCAATTATTTATGGTGTAACATTTTTGTTATGGATTATTTGGATTCATAAATTTTCATATCGTAAAAAATGAATAGATTGTTAAAATATACTGTGCTAACATGTCTCGTTGTATCACTTTTTCTAATCAGAGCTTTTGAGAACTACTTGTTTTATGATCCCTTCATCCTGTATTTTAAAAATGATTATTTATATGCAAGAATGCCAAATGTGAATATCTTGAAATTAGTGGTGAACCTTTCAATTCGTTATGCACTCAATGCGATCATAACCATAGCAGTTGTTTACCTGCTATTTGAACAAAAGCAATTCGCAAAGTTTGCAAGTATTTTTTTAATGATCGCCTTTTTAGTGCTCCTAACACTATTCGTTTTTTTTATTCGGAATGAATTTAGCGAGGGGTATTTATTGCCATTTTATATCAGAAGATTTTTAATTCATCCTGTATTTTTGTTAGTGTTAGTGCCCACGTTTTACTACCAAAAATTAAATAAAAAGACTTTTTAATATGGTATTTCAATGTTTGGTTGTATTTTTGTAGTGAATTTATGAAGAGGTCATTACACAAAATAGCATCCGTATGCATGGCGGTAGTAGTACTGCTGTCGACCATGTCTTTTACAGTTGAAAAACACTACTGTGGAGATTTCTTAGTTGATGTTTCTATACTCGGGAATCTCGAGAAGTGTGAGATGAACCGAGAAAAAGAAGCGGTGGTAAAAAGCAACGGCTGTTGCTCGGATGAAGTCGTTCATTTTGAAGGTCAAGATGAACTGCAAAAAGAAAATATCCAGACACTTACTTTTGAGCAGGAGCAATTTCTTATCGCATGTGTTTTGTCTGACACGTGCTTCTCTCTTAAATTGAGCAAGAAGTTGTGCTTTAGAAATACGCTTCCGCCAGACCTAAATCAAAACAAAAATTTACAAGTCTTTTACCAATCTTTTTTAATCTGATTTTTACGAAAATTGCTGCAAGAAGCCTCTTTTAAATAAGAGGGAAAATGTATAATTTTTATAAAATGAAATAATGAAGAAAATAATAGTGAGTCTATGCTTACTGATACCCGTGTTGTCATTCGCTCAAAAAGATTTGAAAGGAATCATCATGGATAAAGAGGACCTCAAAGATATGATAGGGGTTTATGGAGCAAATGTGTATTGGTTAGGAACCTCTCTGGGAACTGTAACAGATGAAAGAGGAAGGTTTCAGATTCCTTACAAGACAGAATACAAACGTTTGGTAGTGAGTTTTGTTGGTTATAAAACAGACACATTGACGGTTATGAATTCGGAGCCTATTCGTCATTTCTTGACCCCAGAAGGGCAGCTAGACGAGGTTGTTATTACCAACAAAAGAAAAGCCATTCAAAAATCGTTTTTAAAAACTCAAAATACATTTACAGTAAATAAAGACGAGCTTTTAAAGGCTGCATGTTGTAATTTATCGGAGAGTTTTGAGACAAACCCTTCAATTGATGTTAGTTTTTCGGATGCCTTAACAGGAACAAAGCATATTCAAATGTTAGGTTTAACAAGTCCATATTTGTTATTTAATCAAGAGAACATTCCTTCCATTAGAGGAGCTTCACAGGCTTTTGGTTTGACTTTTACACCGGGTACTTGGGTAGAAAGTATTCAGATTACCAAAGGGGCAGGTAGTGTGGTAAACGGTTATGAGAGTATCTCAGGTCAAATTA
>JBELDQ010000287.1:0-2586 GCA_042094215.1 Polaribacter sp.
AGTTTAAATGCATGTGTTTTTGCATCGATAAACATGGCTAATGATATTTCATCATTGGGTTGCAGTTTGCTAATATTTTGGTTTCTTAAATAATAAAATGAAGAGAGCATGTCTTGTACATCGCCAATCGAAACCACCGTGTCTTTTTTCGTTTTGTAATCGGTAATGTGTGCTGTTTTAGTAAGATGGTTAAATTTCGTATCTCGTTGAATTTTATAGCCTCCTTCGTTGATATTTCTTTTGAATAAATAGGGTTTTCCAGTGTTGATGTCTATATACGATTGATAATGATCTTTTACTTTGAAAAACCATTTGATAATTCCTGTAGTTCGTCCCTTTCCTTGTACGTGAAAAACTTCTTTTCCGTCTAAGGTATCCTTGGCTACCGTTAATGTTGCATTTCCTGCTTTTAAAAAGCCGCTATAACTCATTTTAAAACGAAGCCATTCCCCTTCTTTAAATACCTGGTTTTTTTCTTGGGAGAAAATTGCCAGGCTGAGGAGTAGTGCAAAAAAGAGTAATGTGGTACGTTTCATACGTTCAAACTTATAAAAAAGGATTGACAATAGCTGTGCCAAAACAGAAAAAGCTACTTGACAGTTAAAGTAGCTTTTTAAAATTCGTTATTCTTCTTTTAAAAGGTTCCCCAGTTTTTTAGTTCATCTTCACTCCATAAATACGGAAAAAAGATACGCCTTTGGTATTTTGGATGCATGTACTTTCTCCAATTGCTGCCGCCAGTAGCCTCGAGGTCTTTGTCTCCGCCACCAAGGTATTTTCCGGCTGCGTCGTAGTGTGCAAGCACCCATTTTACATTTACGGTATAATCATAATGGCGCATGGCTTTGACCAAGTCTTTATTTTCTTGAACTTCTTGTGGTAACTCTTTAAATTTTTTGGAAAGATTACATTCATTGTAATCTTCCATAAAATCGATAAAATCGCCCATGTATTTTCCTTCAAATAAATTGATTAGTGTCGATTTCTTTCCTGTCTTATGGTCTTTCCCTGCTGCTTGCCAGTACAAATGGTCAAAAGCATTTTTAAAAGAAGAGTTTCTATCGATCGTATCTCGAAAGCGGATGTCAATCAAATTAATCAACTCGGTAGATGCGAATTCAATTTTTCTATATTGAGCACTTTGAAAACCGCTTGCCGGAGCTAAGGTGTTTCTGAATTTTAAATATTGTTCAAGGTCCATACCATCTCCCATGACGTCAAAAGAGTTGCAAAGCATGTCAAAATATCTACTGATTCTCATCAAGTGCTTTGAGAATTTCTCTGCAGTGATGGCTTCTTTAGAAAGAGAAATTTGATCAATTTCCCATAAAATCATTTTAAACAACAACTCATTTACTTGATGGTACATGATAAATACCATTTCATCTTTTTCTGTAGTTCTTGGAATTTGTAAGCCTAATAAGGCGTCTGTTTGTATGTAGTCCCAATAAGTAATGGGAGTGCTGTGCAATAGCCCTTCTAGCATGGTGTTTAAGGGTACTCCTAGTGCATCGTATTTTTTTTCTAATGCTTTTAAAATATCGTCTTTTTGCATGATGTTTTCTTTTAATTGAAAATTTATTTAGTCTCTAGTCAAAACATAAATGTTTACGAAAAAGGTGATTTTATATTTCTAAAAAGTTGTTTCATGCTGCGATAAAAAAAAGCTCCAAGAACTTTGCATGTTTAGCTCCGTTCTTGGCACTGTTTGTTCTTATAGAGTTCCTCTGTTGGCTTGCTCTCTTTCAATAGATTCGAATAGGGCCTTGAAGTTTCCGGCACCGAATCCACGAGCTCCCATTCTTTGAATGATTTCAAAGAACAAGGTAGGTCTATCTTCTACAGGTTTTGTAAATATTTGCAACAAATAACCTTCCTCGTCTGCATCAATCATAATTGATAATTTTTGCAATTCTTTGATGTCTTCTTTCATCATATCTCTATGTTCTCCGAGTCTTTCAGGGATCATGTCGTAATATTCTTGAGGAGGAGGAGGTAAAAATTCTACACCGCGCGCTTTTAATTGGCTTACCGTAGCAATAATATCGTCTGTTGCAACAGCAATATGTTGCACCCCAGCGCCCTCATAAAAATCGAGATATTCTTCAATTTGTGATTTCTTCGCTGCTTTTGCAGGTTCGTTTATTGGAAACTTAATTCGGCCATTTCCATTCGACATCACTTTACTCATCAGAGCGGAGTATTCTGTGTGAATTTGCTTATCGTCAAAAGACAAGAAGTTTTCAAAGCCCATGACATCTTCATACCATTTTACCCATACATCCATTTGATTCCATCCTACATTTCCTACCATGTGATCAATGTATTTCAGACCAACAGCTGACGGGTTGTAGTCAGACTCCCATTTTTGAAAGCCTGGCATAAATGTTCCAGTATAGTTTTTGCGCTCTACAAACATATGTACAGTTTCTCCGTAGGTGTAAATTCCTGCTTTCACAACCTCTCCGTGCTCATCGGTCTCTACAGTTGGTTCTAAATAAGATTTTGCACCTCTTTTTGTGGTTTCTTCATAGGCGCTTCTTGCGTCATCTACCCAAAGCGCTACCACTTTTACACCGTCTCCAT
>JBELDQ010000288.1:0-2570 GCA_042094215.1 Polaribacter sp.
GTGTAGTCATTTTTAACTTCCGTTTCTTCTGCCATTGATAAAATGACACCGTCAATACTTCCATTTGATAGCATTTCTAAGGTTTCTGCTTCTTTTTCTAACGATTCGTTCGAAACACATGAAATGATTTTATAGCCTCTTTCATTGGCTACTTTTTCAACTCCTTGAAACACCTGGGCAAAGAAATAGTTAAGCATGTTCGGAATAATGATTCCTATTGTTTTTGTCTTTCTACTTTTTAAACTAAGTGCATTAAAGTTTGGCTTATAGTTTTGTTCTTTTGCAAATTTTTGAATTTTTGCTTTTGTGCTTACACTAATTTCATAGCTGTCATTTAAAGCTTTTGATACGGTAGAGATGGATACACCAAAATGATTGGCTATGTCTTTTATGGTAAGTTTTTTCATTGAAAAGAATTAGAGGACAAAATACAAAAAATAGCTTAAAAGAGATTGTTGCTTTTTAGATTAAATTTCTTTTTAAAAAAGAGTTCCCATATGAGGTATCCATATACCATGAGGTATTCTAGGCTAATAAGTGCCAAAGGCTCTTTGTAAACGTCATTGCTGTATGCAGCGTAGCTTAAGAAGATGAAAAAACTCCATACAATTGGGAATTTGTACTTTGTGAAAACCGAGAGTAATAGTAGTGATGCTAAATACCAAGGATGCATTGTTGTAGTGGTGAAATAGTAAAACGATAGTCCAAAGAGTAGGGCTGTAATGAGTTGTTTTGGATTTGTGTTTTTTCTAAAGAACGCGCTATAGCCTAGATATACAATCGTTGCTATGGGGAGTGTCTTTCCTATAATTGCAATTTCATTATATCCTCTAAAGAGATAAGCAATTTCTCTAAATACATAATAGAAACTTGCGTTGAATTCAAAATTTCGAAACCATAAACCAATAGAATTGCTATAGTTTTCAAGGAATGTATGTGAGTAAAAAGGAAGAAAGAATAGTATGGTTACACTTGCTGTTATTGCGTAAAACCCCCCTAGTTTTAGGAGTCCTTTTTTTAGAGTATCATCTCTTTTTACAAACCATTGAAAGAAGAGAGGTAGTATTAAGAAAGGAATTAATTTCACAGAGATAGAGCAGGCTATTAATAGTGCTGCTAGGCGCCATTTATTTTTAAACAATGCATAGATTGCCCAAAGTAAAAAGAAGAGCATCACAGGTTCAAAATGTAAATTCCCTGTCATTTCTATAATGATGAAAGGATTTAATAGGTACCAAAAGATGGTATGTGTAGGCATGTTGAGATGTTTGGCTATTTTTTTCCCAAAATAGAGAATTCCTATATCTGCAGAAATGATCAATAACCTCATAACAACAACAGATCCCATAATACTTTTGTTAGCAAAAAGTGCAGCAATTAGAAAACAACATTGATTAATTGGTGGGTAGTTGGTATAATGACTCCCATTTAATGAGCCCATTCCGGTATATAAATCAATGGCTTGATGTATCGGAAATGAACCTTGTGTTATAAAATTTTCAGGAAGGTATAGATAGGGGTTCATGCCTTCTAAGAGCATGCGTCCATCCCAAATAAAACGATAAAAATCTTGAGATAAATTAGGTGTCGAAAATAAAAAAACGAGTCTAAAAAGCAAAGACAGACCGATTAAAAACGGCAGGTTGTTATTGTGCTTTTTAAGAATGTAAATAGAACTCCCGCATAAAAGTGCATACAGAATCATTAGTTTAACAAACTCAGTTCTTTCCAATTCATATCCAAACAGCGTATAAAGTAAAACAGTGACCGCAGTGATTGCAATTGCTCTGTTATTTTTCTTACTGGAATGCATTAGGCCTTTGAAAAAAGAGACTTAAAAAACACGTAAGAAAATCCTATAAAAAGCATCAAGTGAAAAGGGAATAATCCAAAGTCTCCGCCTTGATTTCCAACAACAAAAGCACTGTACATTCCAAAGACAAAATAGAGCGCTAAAATCCCTTCTATCAGCACGTGAATTGAGGGTTTTTTACGAATGTACTTGTTGTTTTTCCAACTGTCTTTTAAGGTTTTTATATTGAATTTCGGGGTTCTAACAAATTCACTTTTTTTGCCAAAATGACCTTCTAAAACAGCAATTGTATTGTGCAAAGAAAAGCCCATGGCAATGGAGAAAAATGTAAAAAAGAGCCCAATGTATTTGAAGAAGTTTTTAAGTCCTCCTCCATAAATATTTTTATACATGTACCAATAGCAAATAAAGAAAATAAGAGAGCTAATGACAAAGAAGCTCATCATATAAAAGTAATTTTTCAAATGTGCATATTCATTTTTAATATAGAGCATTGGAACGCTTAATACTCCAACAATTAATACGTTTAAAAACATGGTGCTATTTAATAAATGCAATAGACCATGTAGCTTTGATTTGAAATTTAAGTGCTTGTTTGTAACGACTCTTTTGGCCATTTTCTGAAAATTTTCTGCTCCTCCTTTATTCCATCGAAACTGTTGAGATCTAGCAGCACTTATAATTACAGGGAGTTCTGCAGGAGTTTCAACATGTTCTAGGTATTTGAATTTCCATTTTTTTAATTGTGCTCTATAGC
>JBELDQ010000289.1:0-2570 GCA_042094215.1 Polaribacter sp.
CCCAAGACTTCTTGAGCGCCACCAAATGTTGAACGGAATCCGGTCATTACCTCATCAAGAATCAGCAAAGCACCTTTCGATTCTAAATAAGATTTTAATTCTGTTAAAAAGCCTTCTTCAGGAATCACAACCCCCATATTCCCTGCAATTGGCTCTACAATAACACCTGCAATATCATCATGTGCTTCAAAATGTGCTTTAACACTATCTAAGTTATTGTATTCAGCAATTAATGTGTTCTTCACTGCTCCTTCAGGAACCCCCTTCGAACCAGGTAAACTTAAGGTTGCCAAACCAGAACCTGCAGCGACTAGAAGTGCATCTTGATGTCCATGATAACAACCAGAAAACTTGATGATTTTGTCACGACCCGTAAATGCTCTTGCCAAACGAATACCACTTAGCACAGCTTCAGTTCCAGAATTTACAAAACGTACCTTATCCATTCCTGGAAAAGCATCACAAACAATCTTTGCTAATTTGATTTCATTTTCTGTAGAAGCTCCAAAGGTATAACCGTTCTTTAATGCTTTATCTATAGCTTTTTGCACTTTTTTATGACGATGTCCTAAAATCATAGGTCCATAAGACAAGACAAGATCCACATAGGTGTTGTTGTCTACATCGGTGATCTTACTTCCTTTTGCTTTTTTAATAAACAAAGGATTCCCTCCTACCGAGGCAAATGCTCTTACCGGAGAATTAACCGAACCTACAAGATTCTTCAACCCTTTATTGTATAATTTTTGTGAATTTTTAAATTCCATTGTATTTTTTTTTAGTGATAACTGCCCCTAGAAAATCGTCCTAAACCAAGACTCATAATCCCCATGTGATGGTCATCTCTATTATTTCTTTCTAACTATATCTTCTGACTCGTGTTGCAGTGAATCAAGCTTCGTTGCTTTCGGCACATTTTACATCAAGCGCTATTGCTCTTTTTTTGCCAAAAGTCTAGCGGCTTCTTTTGCAAAATACGTAATGATGATATCTGCTCCTGCTCTTTTCATAGATAGCAAACTCTCAAGCATTACCTTTTCTCCATCAATCCAGCCTTTTTCTGCTGCAGCTTTGATCATGGCATATTCACCACTCACATTATAACATGCAATGGGTCTATCAAAATTGTTCTTTAAATCTCTTATGATGTCTAGGTAAGACAATGCTGGCTTTACCATAAGAATATCTGCTCCTTCTTGATCGTCAAAAGTTGCCTCTCTCATCCCTTCATCTCTATTTGCCGGATCCATCTGATAGGTTCTTCTATCACCAAAAGTAGGTGCAGAATCTGCAGCATCTCGAAACGGACCATAAAATGCAGAAGCATATTTTACAGAGTACCCCATAATAGGTAGGTTTGCAAACCCGGTATTGTCAAGTGCTTCCCGCACCATTGCAATAGTACCGTCCATCATTCCTGATGGTGCTACCATATCTACTCCAGCTTTTGCATGCGAAACAACTTGCTTTGCTAAGTTTACCAATGTTGCGTCATTGTCTACATCATTGTCTTGAATAATTCCACAATGCCCATGACAGGTATACTCACAAAAACAAACATCTGTAATTACATACAGTTTTGGATAGTTCTTTTTGATAAAGCGAATTGCCTGCTGCATAATACCCTGATCGTTCCAAGTTTCAGTTCCTTCCTCGTCTTTTGTTGTAGGAATACCAAATAACAACACAGCTGGTATATTCAAAGCAACTACCTCATCCAATTCTTTAGAGATGCGATCTAAAGAAAACCGTTTGATTCCTGGCATAGAAACGATTTCTGTTTCTATATTTTCACCTTCTTCAACAAACAATGGGTAAATAAAGTCGTTTACAGACAATGCTGTCTCTCTAACCAATCTTCGAATTCCTTCTGTTTTTCTAAGTCTTCTTGTTCTAAACATACTTTTATAGATTCATAAGTAAAAGTGCTAACACAAAGCTGTCATTGCGTTCCATGCACTTTGACTACAGTGCAATTATTTTTTTACATAATGTGCATTCACTAATTCTAAAACACTTTCTACCGAAGGCAGTTTTGCTACATGTACATTTTCGAAATGTTTTCTAGCCTCTTTTGCTGTACTCTCTCCAATACAAAATGCAGTTTTATCTGCAGTATTCTTTTGCAGATAACTTTCCACTCCAGATGGACTGTAAAATAAAACCCCTGAATAGTTGTCACTTACATCAACCGGACTATACATGGTTTTATAGGCCTCTATTTCGTTTACTTGAATCGTGTTTTCCGCTAACACCTTTGGCAAGGTATCTAAGCGTAAGTCACTACAAAAATAGGTCACCTCTTGACCTTTAATATGTTCTGATAAATATGCGGCTAACTTTTCAGCATTTTTTTCAGCATGAGCAACGGCACCTATTTTTTGTTCGATTAACTTTTTGGTTCGTCTACCAACACAATAGATATTCTTGAACTGCAACTCTTGTTTTACAAAATTATGCAGCAAGGCATCTACGCCGTTTTTACTCGTGATAATCACATTGTTAATTTCGTGCTTCACTACTTTTGGAGCAATTCTATTGAATCGAATCTTGATAAAATCACTATCCTC
>JBELDQ010000290.1:0-2570 GCA_042094215.1 Polaribacter sp.
TTTTTCAGTGTCTCGTAAGTTGTCTTTAGCATTTGTTTTAGGAGTGATAGTATACGTCTGTGATGCGAACATTGAGTATGCTCATTTGACTTTTTTTATGGCTGCTCTTGATATATATTTACTATTTTTGTTTCATATTTGAACTACATGAAATTGTCTCAATATCTTGATTCTACCTATTTAAAGTTGCCTAGCGCAACTGAAATGTCTGAGCAGGAAACCAATGTTCGCGTGATTCAATTGATTCAGGAAGCCATTGCATTCAATTTCAAATTGGTCATGATTCGACCAGTGTACATTACTCTTGCCAAACAGCTAATTGCCCAGGCAAATGCAGACGTGTTAGTAGGTACTGTTATTGGGTTTCATGAAGGGGCGTATAAAGTTGATACAAAACTGAGAGAGGCGCAAGAAGCAATTGACTTAGGAGCAGATGAATTGGACTTCGTTTTGAATTACGAAGCTTTTAAAAATGGAGATCTGGCTTTGGTAAAAGAGGAAATTTTGAAAGGAACAGGTATTGCCTTAGAAAATAAGAAAGTGGTCAAGTGGATTATAGAAGTTGCTGCGCTTTCCAATGAGGAGATAGCAGCTGTTTGTTCTTTGATTAAAAACGTGGTGATTGCTGCTTTTGGAATCGATACTGCAAAAAATGTCTTTGTAAAATCATCTACAGGATTTTATGACACAGCGCCCGGAAAGTCAAACGGAGCTACTTTTGAATCGATTAAGTTGATGTATGAGCATGCGCGTCCGTTAAAAATAAAAGCAGCTGGAGGTGTTAAAACCAAAGAAGATGCTATCAAAATGATCGCTTTGGGAGTTCAACGAATCGGAACTTCATCTGCGAAAACCATTGTAGAGGGAAGGACTACTAATTCTAACTATTAATATGAAAAAGTATACAGCACACGAAACTGCGGTAATTGACGCTAATTGTGATATCGGAAACGGTACAAAGATTTGGCATTTTAGTCATATCATGCCAAATTGTAGGATTGGGGCTAATTGCAATATTGGTCAAAATGTAGTGATATCTCCTGAAGTTGTTTTAGGAACAAATGTGAAAGTGCAAAACAATGTTTCTATTTACACGGGTGTTATTTGCGAAGATGATGTGTTTTTAGGGCCCTCAATGGTGTTTACCAATGTAGTGAATCCACGAAGTGCAGTAAATCGGAAGAATCAGTATCTAAAAACCGTTGTAAAGAAAGGAGCAAGTATTGGTGCAAACGCAACAATTGTGTGTGGTAATACTATTGGTGAATATGCTTTGATTGGTGCGGGAGCTGTGGTTGTAAAAGAGATATTGCCTTATGCCCTCGTGGTTGGAAACCCTTCGAAACAAATAGGTTGGGTAAGTGAGTTTGGACATCGCTTGACTTTTAATGAGGAGGGCATGGCGCGATGTTCTGAAAGCAATGAAGTGTATCAATTAGAAAATAATAACGTTCGTAAATTATCGTAAAATAAAATGAATAAATCCCTTATACTATTCTTGCTATTCACCGCTGTTTCTGCTTTTTCTCAATCAGAAAGGCATCCCGCTTTTGCCTCTTGTGCAAATGAAGAGAGAGAAGCAACCGAAACCTGTTTTTATAAGACCACGAAAGCCCTCTTTTTGAAAGAGTTTAAGGTGCCTAAAATCATGGTAGATGAAAACTTTAGAGGCGCCGTAAATGTTGTGTTTGTCGTTGCTGCTTCTGGGAAGTTTAAGTTGATTTTCATCAATGCTCCTTTCAAAGAATTGCGTGTTGAGGTTGAAAGGGTGTTTGCAACCCTTCCCGTTATTGCGCCAGCAGAATACAATACCAAAGCAATAGAAATGCGCTTTGTATTGCCGCTTAATTTTCCTTTACAGATGCAAGAAGAAATGCCTGTAGAAGAAATGCCTATAAGAGATCAGAAGGTTGCTCTGTTAAAAAAGGACTTCTCGCCCATAAATACTGGTAAGAAAGTACTGTTTGAAGAGCATAAAAGTCAATTACATATTCCTTTCAATCATCAGCGGTATATAAATTATGAATATGCATTGCTTAAAAACAAGAATACGCACACCGCTGTGAAGCCATATGTGTATCGCGCTATAGATGCTGTGTATGATTTAGATGCAGAAAAGCATCAGTTTTTAAAGCCAGAACAAACGTCTTGGTTGGGAAGAAAACTTTGGAATGAGCATTTACTTGAGGTAAGAGGAGATGGGTACTGGTTGAATGTAGACTTTTTGTTAGATGTTCAATTTGGTAAAGATAATTCTGATGTATCCTATACGTACAATAATACAAGGGCCTTAACGGTTCAAGGAGGGTTGGGAAATGACCTTTCGTTTTCTGCGACAGTGTATGAAAGTCAAGGAAGATTTGCTGAGTATGTGAATTCATATATTTCAAATCCAATAACAACGTTTAGGCCTGCATTTTCTGAAGGTTTGGTTCCGGGTAGAGGAAAGGCAAAAGGGTTTAAAGAAGATGCATTTGATTATCCAGTTGCTGAAGGATATTTAGCATATACGCCGAATCAATTTTTGGAATTTCAATTTGGTAGTGGTAAAAACTTTATTGGAGATGGAT
>JBELDQ010000291.1:0-2565 GCA_042094215.1 Polaribacter sp.
AGACGGTTAAACAAGTAATATTCGCTCCGGTTAGCGCTTCCATTTCCACTCCTGTTTTGCCTTCAATAGTGACCCTACAAAGAACCTCTATATGCGCTTCATCAATAATATCAATGGTAATATCCACCCCGTTAATAAGCAAGGGATGACACATAGGAATCAATTCTGATGTTTTTTTAACTGCTTGGATTCCTGCAATAATTGCGGTTTGAAAAACAGGTCCTTTTTTAGTGTGTACTTCGTCATTTATAAAATGGCTAGTAATCTCTTTTCCTAAAAACATGGTAGCCTTCGCAAGTGCCGTTCTTTTCGTTAGATTCTTACCTGAAACATTCACCATTTTTGGCTGATTCTGAGGGTTGATGTGTGTAAAACTCATATCATATTGTTTTAATTCCTGTGTATTTCGACTCAATTTAGTTCCTGTATCTAATTATTGGAAAAACAGCGCCTTTCTTAAATAGTGTTTCTTCGGTCTTCGGCAATTCAATAAATCCATCAGCTTTCGCCAAACTAGCTAAATCCCCAGAACCGTTTCCTTTGATAGGCGTTGCAACTAACGCACCATTTAAGGTAGTTAAGCGTACTTGCAAAAAATAGGTCAACGTAGGTTTAAACGTTATGTCATGACCTAAAACAGCTGTTTCCTCTTCCTGTACCCTCGCTATAGATTTGTCATACCAAGGATAAAAATAGGTCAAACAATTGACAAATGTTGATACGGGATTTCCCGGAAAGGCAAAAACAGTTGTTTTTTCTTGCCATGGATGCTCACTATACTCATCGGAATAGTTTTCGGGATCTTTACCCATGTCATTTTGCGCAATACTTGAATTCGTTTTATGACCAAACCAAAAAGGCTTTCCGGGGCGCTGTGCTACTTTATGAAACAACTTCACAACCCCTAGCTCATCTAATACTTCGGGCAAAAAATCATATTTCCCTTTGCTTACTGCACCACTAAAAAGTAAGACATCATATGTTTTCAAAAACCCTTTAATCTTTTGCTTAAGCCTTGGTTTATCATCTGTAATATGGGCTGTATGCGACCTAACTTGGAGTTTATCCAACAGGGAAACGAGTGTAAATACATTTGATCTTCGTATTTGGTGTGGCAAAGGGGTCTCTTCTATCCCCACCAATTCGTCACCTGTAGAAACAATCATCACTTTTGGGGTTTTAGCAACCTTTACCATCGGTTTTCCTACGGTCGCTAGAACTCCTATTTCTGCTGCTGATATTGTAGTGTTTTTATGAATTAACACAGTCCCTTCTTTCCCATCTTTCGCTTTCTCATGAATATTCTGGCCGTCATTCATAGCATCAACCACAATCGTTGCAACACCATTTTCTAGTTGTATGTCTTCATATCTAATCACAGCAGTTGTCCCAGAAGGCAACACAGCCCCTGTCATTACTTCAATACAGTTTTCTGGGTTGTTTAGTCTCATTTGCTCACTTCCTGCTGCCTGTATCCCTTCCATAATAAAACTGCGCTGTCCCTTTTTAAATTGTGAATAATTGATTGCAATACCATCCATAGCAACCCTATTAAACGGAGGGAAATCTCTATCTGCTTTGATCTCTTCTTTTAAAATTCTACCCACAGATTCTAGAAAAGGAATCGTCTCATTACCAAAATCTTGGTGTGCATTTAAAATTATTTGTAAAGCTTGTTCTTTTGAAATCATATGCATTGTGATTCCTTTGGTTATAAGAATCTGTTTTTATTTATTTAAATTTCCGAGACGTCAGAAATTTGATCTATTCTTATTATTCAGCAGCCCATTCACTATCCTCCTATAGTGGACATGCTCTCTGATACCATGCCTTTTTTTCGGTTAGCTTCTGCAACAAAACCGTTTTCTGCCTTGTCTTTTACCAAAGTTAAGAAGAGTTCTTTTAAATCATCATTTCCTGCCCCACTGCGCATAAAGTCTCTCAGATTAAACACGCCATCATCAAACAAACAGTTTTTAAACGTACCTGTTGGAGTAATTCTAATACGGTTACAATCTCCACAAATAGTTCGCGTAAATGCCGGAATAATGCCTACGGTCCCTTTGTGGTTTTTTATAGAGAAGTTTCTTGATGTGGACGACTTTAAAATAGGGAGCTCCTGTATATCAAACTCAGATCTTATTTCGTTGAGTATTCTTGTGTAATTCCAAGATTCGTTCATTTCTCGTTGTCCTTTTCCGTTAAAGGGCATCTCTTCTATAAAGCGTACCTCGAGGTCTTTATCTTGCGTATACCGAACAAAATCTCTAATTTCATTGGTATTCACACCAGACTGTACTACCACATTTAGTTTTAAACGCATGCTACTTTTTTCAAGTAGCTCCATCGTTTTGAACACAGAATCAAATGTTTTCCTACGTGTAATTTTATGAAACACATCAGCCTGAAGGCTATCAATACTTAAGTTGATGTTTCTTACTTTCTCCAGGGATTCAAGTGCTTCAACGTGCTTATGAAGCATCACTCCATTTGTTGTAATATTGATGTCTTCTAACAAATCATTAAAAGACAACATTTCCAAAAAATCCATAAACCCTTTTCGCA
>JBELDQ010000292.1:0-2557 GCA_042094215.1 Polaribacter sp.
CCAATGGTTGGCATTTCTAGCATTTCTTGTATTTGAACGCCTCCTCCAGGAAAATACATATCTGGACTTAAGGTTGCAAATACTATAAAGTCAATATCATCTTTGGTTAATCCTGCGCGCTCAATAGCAATTCGTGATGCTTTTGCTCCCATCACAGCAGTTGTATCTCCTGTTTTTGGATCAATCCAGCGGCGCTCTTTTATTCCAGTTCTCTCTTGAATCCATTCATCACTTGTTTCCATCCATTGCTTCAAATCATCATTTGTCACAACATTTTCTGGAACGTAATACCCTAAACCTGTTATTTTAGAATTATACATCATATTCAATTTTATCTATCTAGTTATTTGTAAGCCAAACTTACTAATTTATTTATTTCTTTACAACTCTGTTACAAAGGAGTAAGTAACGCAGCCGACAAAAGTAACCTTTACAGTACGCTTCTGCAATTCTTATTGTCATTTTTTATGTCAGTTTGTCACAATTCCCTTTTTGGTATTTTTTTTGACTACCTAGTTTAAATAATTAACAACAAATTAAAAGATATACTTATGAGTAAAGGAAGTATTAATGTATCGGTAGAAAATATTTTCCCGTTAATTAAAAAATTCTTGTATTCTGATCACGAAATATTTTTACGTGAATTGATTTCTAATGGAACAGATGCAACAACAAAATTAAAACATCTTATCTCTATTGGTGAAGCCAAGGTAGAATTAGGAGATGCTAAGATTGAAATTAGCTTAGATAAAGAAAAGAAAACACTTACCATCAAAGATGATGGTCTAGGAATGACAGGTGATGAAGTAGAAAAGTACATCAATCAAATTGCTTTTTCTGGTGCTGAAGAGTTTTTAGAAAAATACAAAGATGATAAAAATGATACGGGTGTTATTGGTCACTTTGGTTTAGGTTTTTATTCTGCCTTTATGGTTGCTCATAAAGTTGATATCATTACCAAATCATTTAAAGATGAGACTGCTGTAAAATGGACCTGTGATGGATCTCCTGAGTACACATTAGTTGAAGACTCAAAAACAGAAAGAGGAACAGAAATTGTTTTGCACATTGCAGAAGATTCTTTAGATTTCTTAGAAGAAAGTAAAATTACTGAGCTGTTAAACAAATACAATCGTTTCAACCAAATTCCTATTAAATTTGGAACCAAGCAAGTAAACGACCCTGAATTTACTCCGCAAACTACAACCGACAAAGACGGAAAAGAGACTACAGAACCTCACAAACAAATTGATGTAGACAACATCATCAACAATACAAATCCGGCTTGGACAAAAAAGCCTGCAGATTTAGAAGATGACGACTACAAAAACTTCTACAGAGAATTGTATCCAATGCAGTTTGAAGAGTCTTTATTTCACATTCATTTAAATGTTGATTATCCTTTTAACTTAACTGGAATTTTGTATTTCCCGAAGTTAAGTCCAAATATGGATATCCAAAAAGATAAAATTCAACTATATCAAAACCAAGTCTTTGTTACAGATAATGTAGAAGGAATCGTACCTGACTTCTTACAGATGTTAAAAGGGGTTATAGATTCTCCAGACATCCCACTAAATGTTTCTCGTTCTGGCTTGCAGGCAGATGGGGCTGTAAAGAAAATCTCTGGTTACATTACTAAAAAAGTAGCCGATAAATTAAATTCTCTTTACAAAAATAATCGTGAAGATTTTGAACAAAAATGGAATGACATCAAAGTGATTATTGAGTACGGAATGCTCTCTGATGATAAATTCTTTGATAAATCTAAAAACTTTGCACTATACCCAACAGTAGACAACACCTTCTTTAACCTAGAAGAATTAAAGGAAAAAACAAAAGATGCGCAAACTGATAAAGATGGAAATCAAATCATTTTGTATGCTTCTAACAAAGATGCACAGCACAGTTATATTCAAGAAGCCAAAGCAAAAGGATATGAGGTATTAGTATTAGATTCTCCAATTGTTGGTCATTTAATTCAAAAACTAGAAACAAGTAACGAAAAGTTAAAATTTACACGTGTAGATGCTGACCATATTGATAATTTAATCAAGAAAGACGATACTGTTATTTCTAAATTATCTGACGAAGAAAAAGAGACGTTAAAGCCAATTATTGAAGCAGCTGTGCCAAAAGAAACCTATACAGTTCAATTAGAATCTATGGATTCTGCAGCTTCTCCGTTTATCATTACAGTACCTGAGTTTATGCGTAGAATGAAAGAAATGAGCGCAACCGGTGGTGGAATGATGGGAATGGGTAATATGCCAGACATGTACAATTTAGTTGTAAATACCAATCACCCGCTTATTAGTGATATTTTGAATACAAAAACAGCTAAAAAACAGGATCGCTTGATCAAACAATCTTTTGATCTAGCAAAGTTATCGCAAAACTTATTGCACGGTGAGGACCTAACAAACTTCATCAAACGTTCTTATGAATTGATTAAGTAAGTCGAGTACTCGATAGCATTTAAAAACCTCTTTGTCTCGACAAAGAGGTTTTTTTATTGCGTATTACTGTCATGCAATGAGCAACCTTTCCCTAAAAA
>JBELDQ010000293.1:0-2546 GCA_042094215.1 Polaribacter sp.
CTTTCATAACTACAGGTTTTAAGATGATGATACATCAAATGTAGTTTGATAGTTCCCTTAAATAGGGGGTGCTTTAGAATTCGTTAGTTTTAAATTAGAATCCGTTGAGCTATTGTATGCCTAGTTTGAAATTAAAGGATAATCAATATCTTCAGAACCAATAATTTTCTGCTTAAAATGCGTCTTTATTTCTAGGAGTGCTTTTAATTCATAGAGCTCTTCTTTATTGAAAATTAAATACAAACTTTGATGCAAAGTTTGCACAGGTATTTTTCTATTACCTCTAATTGTTGAATACGATTTTTCCCACATATCTGCGTCGATTTCTGCAATATGATTTCTGAATTGTAGTAATTGTTTTCGATTAAATTCGAAGTAAATATTATGAAAAGAAACATGGTACATACCACAACTTTTACAGTAGGTTAGTTCTCCATTTTTTACTTTTGATAGTGTTTTAATTCTATGGCACATAATTGACTTTTAGTTTAGTAACAATCTGTTTTAATTTGTTTTGTTTTTTCGAATGTGTTTAAGGAGCTATTTAATACTTGCAAGGTTATTTTTTCTATTGCTAGCAATACACTTTTCATCATAACAACAGACCCACAAATCATGATAGTTCCTTCATTTTTTAATGTATCTGCAATTAAATCAATTTTTTTAATCACTTTAGTCTCTTTATTGGTGGTCTCTTGTTCAAAGAGTGAGGTAGAAATGGAGCCAGTTGTATCGAATCAGGCACTGAACATATATGCCCCCGTAACAACAGATTATACGGTGAGCCCACCTTCTGAAGCGGGCAATTTCACGAAATTTAACTTTGAAACAGGATCTGTTGTAACCAACGATAATTGGGATGTAGCCTTTAGAGGTACTACAATTATTGTGAATGGTGGTGTTGAGGTTGGACTTACTGATGAACCATCAAGAACAGGTATTGGGGCACTTTCTCTTCAAACAGGTACGTTCTCTGATATCTTAATGGCGCCAGAAGCTAATGAATTTACACAAGATCAAGCTGGTGCTTTGGCACTGCCTAAGAGTACTTGGTATACCTACAATAGGCAAACGCATATCATTAGTGCAGTTGCAGGGAAAGTTTTAGTCATTAAGACGCACAACGACCATTATGTGAAAATGGAGATTTTAAGTTACTACAAAGATCAAGATACTTCTCAAGATCCTCGCTACTATTCTTTTAACTATGTGTTTAATCCAAACATTGGTGAGAAGATTTTAGAATAAGCATTGAATTTACATTGCTTGCGATTAGGCTGTTTAGGAGAAATTTTGAGCAGCTTTTTTTGTTTGTATCAATCATCCTTAAAATGGGGCATTTTTGTCGCTCATGCTATGTAATGCGATCTTTTGTCTTCTGTCTGTTTATGTGAACAATCATTTATGATACTTGAAGCTTTTCTTTCAAATACATGGCTGTGTAAGAGGTCTTATGTTTGGTAAGTTCTTCTGGTGTGCCTTGAAATAGGAGTTCTCCTCCTTTTTCTCCTCCTTCAATTCCAAGATCAATGATGTAGTCAGCACATTTAATCAGTTCTATATTGTGTTCAATAACAACAATAGAATGTCCTTTTTTAATGAGTGCATTAAAGGATGCTAGCAGTTTTTTTATATCATGAAAGTGCAATCCAGTAGTCGGTTCATCAAAAATGAACAAGGCTTTATCTTTCGTATTTCCCTTGATTAAAAATGAAGCCAATTTAATTCGTTGTGCCTCTCCGCCAGAAAGTGTCGAGGAAGACTGTCCTAATTGCACGTATCCCAAGCCTACATCTTGTAGAGGCTTTAATTTTGTTGCAATTTTAGTTACCATATTCTCAGAGAAAAAAGCAACAGCATCATCAATGGTCAACCTGAGAATATCATCAATGTTTTTACCATCAAATTTTACCTCTAGAACCTCTTTTTTAAATCGCTTTCCATTGCAGGCATCACATTGTAAATGTACATCTGCCATAAACTGCATTTCAATGGTTACTTCGCCTTCTCCTTTGCACACCTCGCATCGTCCACCTTCTACATTGAATGAGAAATGTTTTGGCTTGTAGTTTCTAAGTGTTGATAATTTTTGATTCGAAAATAGCGCCCTAATGTCATCATAAGCTTTTATATACGTTACAGGATTAGATCGGGACGATCGCCCAATTGGATTCTGATCAATAAATTCAATATGCTTTAAAGTGTCATATGCCCCTTTGATCGCTGTGAATTGCCCTAGTTTTTCTCCATAACCATTTATTTTTTTCTGTATGGCAGGAAATACAATTTTTTTGACCAAAGTACTTTTGCCACTACCCGAAACCCCTGTGATTACCGTTAAAGTATTCAAGGGTATACGTACATCTATATTTTTTAAATTGTGTTCTCTAGCGCCAAGTATTTGAATGTGGTTTTTTACTTTTCTTCTTGATTTTGGGATCTCAATGGTTTGCTGTTCATTTAAGTATTGTGCAGTTAGTGACGAAGATTTTAGGATGTCTTTAAATGTTCCTTCTGCAACAACATGACCTCCGTAGGTACCTGCT
>JBELDQ010000294.1:0-2520 GCA_042094215.1 Polaribacter sp.
AAATTTCCATCTCTTACTTAATAACATCTTCGATTTCATTTATAAAACGCTTTGCTAATGTATCTGCACTTTCTTGAGAGTTGCTCTCTGTGTAAATTCTAATAATAGGCTCTGTATTCGATTTACGTAAGTGTACCCACTCTTCTGCAAAGTCTATTTTAACTCCATCAATTGTATTCACATCTTCATGCGCATATGTTGTAGCCATCACCTCCAAAACTTGATCAACATCTATTTGTGGTGTTAACTGGATTTTATTCTTGCTCATAAAATAACTTGGGTAGGAGTCTCTTAATTCTTTACAAGAAAGTTTTTGATTTGCCAAATGTGATAAAAACAATGCCACACCAACTAAAGAGTCTCTTCCATAATGAGAGGCAGGATAAATAATTCCTCCATTTCCTTCTCCACCAATTACTGTATTGGTCTCTTTCATCGCAATGACTACATTTACTTCTCCAACCGCACTTGCAGTATAGCTACCTCCATGCTTCTCTGTCACATCTCGCAACGCTCTAGAAGAAGATAAATTAGAAACAGTGTTACCTCCACCCAATTTACCTAGCACATAATCTGCACAAGCAACGAGTGTATATTCTTCTCCGAACATAGAACCATCCTCAGAAATCAATGCCAAACGATCTACATCTGGATCTACCACAATACCAAAGTCGGCTTGCTCTTTGACCACCAATTCAGAAATATCCGTTAAATGCTCTTTTAAAGGTTCTGGATTGTGCGGAAACTGCCCATTAGGCTCACAATACAACTCTATACAAGCAACGTTTAGCTCTTTTAATAGAGCGGGAATAAAAATACCACCTGTAGAATTTACACCATCAACAACTACTTTAAAGTTGGCCTTTTTAATTGCTTCAACATCTACCAATTCTAAGTTTAAGACTTCTTGTATGTGCTTTTCTAAATAACTAGAATCTTTCGTATAGGTTCCCAAATCATCTACCTCTGCAAAGGTAAAATCTTCATGTGCTGCTTTCGCTAATATCAATTCTCCTTCTTCCCCATTTAAAAACTCTCCTTTTTCGTTGAGTAGCTTCAAAGCATTCCATTGTTTTGGATTGTGAGAGGCTGTTAAAATAATTCCTCCTTCTGCTTTTTCTAAAGGCACCGCAACCTCTACTGTTGGAGTAGTAGACAATCCTAAGTCTATTACGTTGATTCCCAAACCGACTAAGGTATTGGCAACCAAACTCGATATCATTTTACCAGAAATACGTGCATCTCTTCCTAAAACAACGGTTATAGTTTCTTTATTGGTATTTCTCTCAAGAATAAAAGCACCATAAGCAGAGGCAAACTTTACAGCATCTATAGGCGTTAAATTATCACCTGTTTGGCCTCCTATTGTTCCTCTAATTCCTGAAATTGATTTTATTAATGTCATAGTTCTTTTTTAAGTACTGCACAAAGATAAATTTTATTCTATATAAATAAAGTTGATTTTTAGTTAATTCATTCTTAACTACAAAGTAAAAAAAAACGCCGTTGATTGCTCAACGACGTTTTAAGTATACATAAAATAAAGGGCTTATTTTCCTTCTTCCATCTTTTTCTTCAAGGCAGCTAAACCACCAATATCACCAAGAGTTGTTTTTTCTGCATCTGCAGCTTTCTTAGCAGCTACTTTTACATTTTTCTTCTCTTCAGCTCTAAAGATTGCCGAGTGAGAAACTACAATTCTTCTGTATTCTTTAGAAAATTCTAAAACTTTGAATTGAGCAGTGTCTCCTTTCGCTAATTTTCCACCATCTTCTTTGTCTAAATGACGACTTGGTGCAAAACCTTCAACTCCATCAGCAAATGCTACTGTAGCTCCTTTATCGTTCTTGTCAGAAATGGTTCCTTCATGAACAGAATCTATAGCGTAAGTTGCTTCGTGAGCATCCCAAGGGTTATCTTGAGTTTGCTTGTGTCCTAGGTTTAATTTACGACCTTCAACATCTAATTCTAATACTTGTACCTCTAATTTATCACCTACCGTTACGAAATCTGATGGGTGCTTAATTTTCTTAGTCCAAGATAAATCAGAAATATATACCAATCCATCGATTCCTTCTTCTAACTCAACAAACACACCAAAGTTAGTGTAGTTTCTTACAGTTCCTGTATGTGTTGAACCAACTGGGTATTTTGTTGTAATATCTGTCCAAGGATCTGGGTGTAGTTGCTTCATACCAAGAGACATTTTACGCTCTTCTCTGTCTAATGTTAAAACTTGCGCTTCAACAGTATCTCCAACTTTTACGAAATCTTGAGCAGAACGTAAGTGTGTAGACCAAGACATTTCAGAAACGTGAATCAATCCTTCAACTCCTTCTGAAACCTCGATGAATGCACCGTAGTCAGCTAAAACAACAACTTTACCTGTTACTTTATCACCAATTTTTAAATCAGTGTTTAAAGCTTCCCAAGGATGCGCTGATAATTGTTTCAATCCTAATTGAATTCTAGATTTGTTATCATCAAAGTCTAAAATTACAACGTTTAATTTTTGATCTA
>JBELDQ010000295.1:0-2514 GCA_042094215.1 Polaribacter sp.
TTCTTGAGAAATTTACCCCTATCTTTAATGAAAAATATCAAATGATTTCTGAAGATAAGGAATCTGTTGATTTGGTTTACAAAAGTCAATTGCACAAAACCTCTTTTGATATGTTGCTGAAGCAAAATTTAGAAAAAGATAAACTCTTGCAATATACATCTGTTGGAATCCATAAAGACGATTTGAGTTTCGATATTGGAGAATATCCAATTAAGAAATTCGGTTCTCAAGGCCAACAAAAATCCTATTTGATAGCATTGAAATTAGCCCAGTTTCAGTTTATTAAAGAGCAATCTAGGGTGGTACCAATCTTATTGCTGGATGATGTTTTTGATAAATTAGATGAAGGTCGTGTTTCGCAAATTATCGCATTGGTAAATAGAGATGAGTTTGGGCAAATATTTATTACCGATACACACGAAGAACGGACAGAGAACGTTATTAAACAGAGTAATAAGCCGTATCAGATATTTAAGATTTAGATTTTTTTGTTCGGTCTTAAGAAAATTTAAAAGTAATAATGTAACAATCGAAACATGTCAAAAAGAGAGAAAGATACTTTTTCTGTAAAAGATTTAATGGGTGCCTTTATAAAAGAGAACAACCTGTCTAAAGGAATACAGAAATTAAAGATAGAGGAAGTTTGGGGTAAATTAATGGGGCAAGGAGTCGTGTCCTATACAGAGAAGATACAATTACAGAATAAAACATTGGTTGTTTCGTTGTCCTCTTCTGTATTGCGAGAAGAGTTAAGTTATGGTAGGGAGAAGATTGTAAAAATGATGAATCAAGAATTGGGTAGTCAAGTTATTGAGAAATTGATGCTTGTTTGATATCGTCACATTTGGTGCTGCACATAGGGCAACTTTGTTACAAAATAGAAAAGCTCATTGCAGTTGCAATGAGCTTTTTAGTTAAGCGTTTATAGGGCAATCAGTCCTTAAAACATGTCTCTTCCAGCAAAATGGAAAGCCCCTTCGATCGCAGCATTTTCATCTGAATCAGAACCGTGTACAGCATTTTCTCCAATAGAAGTAGCATATAATTTTCTGATCGTTCCTTCTGCAGCTTCAGCAGGGTTTGTAGCTCCAATAAGAGCTCTAAAATCTTCAACAGCGTTTTCTTTTTCTAGAATGGCAGCAACAATTGCTCCACGTGTCATAAATTCTACCAACTCACCAAAAAATGGACGCTCGCTATGTACAGCATAAAATGCTTCAGCATCGGCTTTCGTCATTTGAGTTAGTTTCATTGCTACGATTCTAAAACCTGCAGTGTTAATTTTTTCTAAGATTGCTCCGATGTGTCCGTTTTCAACGCCATCAGGCTTAATCATTGTAAATGTTCTATTTGTTGCCATTTCTAACCTTTAAAATTTTGTGCAAAAGTACAGTTTTATATGTTAACTGCAAGTTAATTGTAACTTTGAATGTACTCTTGTTGTAAAATATTCTTTTTTCCTCGCATTTGCATTGTGATTGTTTTCGCTGTAAAATCAAATTTTAAAATCCCAAAGCTTAACTCTGAGACTACTTTTCCAACTCTATTTGGATTTTCTTCTCCTTTAAAATTAGTGTATGCGTGTGTTAAGCCACTGGATGTGAAATCTATTAAAGGAAAAGAGACGCCTTCAATTTTTGTTGATGAAAATTCAGAAATATGTCTGTCTCCAGATAAGAGCAGTACTCCCGATGCTTTCGAATTTTTGATAAGCCTTTTTAGTCGATCAACTTCGTGTGGAAAGTTTCCCCAAGATTCATAACCATGTAGGTGTGATAGAAACTGTATGCTACTGACGATTATATTAAAATCGGCTTTGGAATTGTGCAGTTGATTCGTTAGCCATGTCCACTGTTGTTCTCCTAATATGGTCCCTTTTCCATAGCTATTCGGCTGATATCTCTTTGTTGGTCGAGAAGCTTTCGTCAATGCTGTTCTAAAATATCGAGTGTCTAATACAAGAACTTGAACACTTCCTTTAGGAGTTGTATATGTTTTAGAGGTATACACGCCCTCTTGATGTCTTCTATGATCATTTTTAGGGGTTTTTAGAAAGTCTAAAAATTCTTTCTGACTCTCTTTCTTTTTATAAAATTCTTCACCTCCATCATTTAGGCCGTAATCGTGATCATCCCAAGTAGCTAAAACATCAACAGAGTTTGCAAAGTCTTTATATCCTTTTTGTTTCCATTGCATTTGATAATCAGCTCTTAATTTTGACATGTTATCTGTATCCGAATACACATTGTCTCCTCCCCAAATCCAAACGAAAGGGTTGTTTTTTGCGATTTCAGGCCATAAAACATTGGAAGTGTATTGTTTGTTGCAAGACCCAAAAGAAATGACAAACTCGTCATTACTTTTTTTGAAATTACTGCATAAAATCAGCATACAGAGAAGTGCTGTTTTTTTCATAAATTGATACATTTTAACGCAAATGTAGTGTTATTTAGGGTATTATTTGTGTTATTAAATTGTATATTCGCACCTTATGAAAAGTGAACAATTACAAAA